>CAXUCS010000018.1:0-18247 GCA_964249365.1 uncultured Caulobacteraceae bacterium
GCGTGAGGCTGCGGCTGTTCCACGGTCGCGGCGGCTCGGTCGGTCGCGGCGGCGAGCGGGTTGAAGAAAAGGATGGTGGCGCCGCCGATCGCCGTCGCCGCCCCGGCCGCGGGGAAGATGAAGCGCCAGGCCGACACGCCGGCGGCCCTGAGCGCGATCAGCTCGCTCCGCCGGTTCATGTTCACATAAGCCGCGAGGACCCCGAACAGGAAGGCGAAGGGCAGCAGCTGGATGATCTCAGAGGGGGCCCGAAGCGCCGTCAGCCTGACGACGTCGTTCAGCGAAGCGTCCTGCACCCGGCTGGTCGCGAGCGAGCGCGACAGTTCCACGAAGTCGATCAAGAGCACGATGGTCGCGAGAACCCCAAGCGCGGCGAACACCGCGACCAGCGTGCGCGTCAGCACATAGAGCTCGATGCGCGTCAGACGCAGGCCGCGGCGCCTCATCCCGGGTCCACGGTCGTGCGCCCGGTCCGGGCGCAGGAAGGCCAGGCGGGTGCGGAGCGCGGCCCGTGCGCGCGGCAGCCGGGCGGGACGGATGGACGGGGTGGAGGTCATGAGGTCGAGGTCGGCGCCCGGTGAGGCGCTCCAGCGTCTACACGGCGTGTCGGCAGGCGCCAAACCCCTGGCTGCGCCGGGGCTCGCGGCTCCGATGGTTTTGCCCTAAGCGGGATGGCCGCCCCAGGAGAACGCCATGCGTATCGAGTTCGTCACCGCTCCGGGAGAAACCGACGGTTCCACGGCCCTGGCCTTCATCGTGTTCGAAGATGGGCTGGAGGCGGCGGTCGAGGCGGCTGAGGCATCCACCGGTGGGGCTGCGCGCCGCGCCCTGGCCCAGGGCCGATTCAAGGGGGCTAAGGGCCAGCTGCTTGATCTGGTGGCGCCTGGAGCGACGGCGCGGGTGGTTCTGGCAGGGGCGGGCCCAGGGTCGGCTCGCCGGTCGCCTGCGGTGGAAGCCGCAGCGGCAAGCGCCTATTCGGCGGTGAAGGTAAGCGGGCTGACGCGCCTGCGTTTCGCTCTGCAGGATCTGCCCGCCGAGGATGCGGCGCACGCTGCCTTGGGTGTGGCGCTCGCCAGCTATCGTTTCGATCGCTACCACACCCGCGAAACCCCCGAGCAGAAGCCGTCCATCGAAACGGTGGAGATCGCAGTCGAGAACGTGAACGCCGCGCGGGAGGCCTATGGGCCGCTTGCCGCCCTGGCGGATGGCATCCGGTTCACCCGTGACCTGGTTTCCGAACCGGCCAATGTCCTCTACCCGGAGGAGTTCGCTCAGCGCGTGAAGGCCCTGGAGCCGCTCGGGCTGCAGGTCGAGGTCCTGGGCGAAGCGGATATGGAGCGGCTCGGCATGGGCAGCCTCCTCTGCGTCGGCCGCGGCAGCGAGCGGGAAAGCCAGCTCGCGGTGATCCAGTGGCGCGGGGCGCCCGATCCGGACGCGCAGCCGATCGCCTTTATCGGCAAGGGCGTCTGTTTCGACACCGGCGGCATCTCGATCAAGCCGGCTGACGGCATGGAGGACATGAAGTGGGACATGGGGGGTGCGGGCGCCGTCGCCGGCCTCATGCACGCGCTCGCCGGACGCAAGGCCAAATGCAACGTCGTCGGCATCCTCGGCCTGGTGGAGAACATGCCGGACGGCAAGGCGGTGCGGCCGGGGGACGTAGTCACCTCCATGTCGGGCCAGACCATCGAGGTGATCAACACCGACGCAGAGGGTCGCCTCGTGCTCGCGGACGCGCTCTGGTACTGTCAGGAGCGGTTCAAACCGAAGTTCATGATCGACCTCGCCACCCTCACGGGCGCGATCATCATCTCGCTCGGACACGACTACGCCGGGCTGTTCTCCAACGACGACGCGCTCGCCGCCGGCCTCCTGGCCGCGTCGGACGCGAGCGGGGAGGGGCTGTGGCGTATGCCGCTGCCTCCCCAGTATGAGAAGCAGTTCGACAGCATGATCGCCGACATCAAGAACGTCGGCGGCCGCCCGGCCGGCTCGATCACCGCGGCGCTGATCCTGCAGAGGTTCGTCAACGGCGTGCCCTGGGCGCACCTGGACATCGCCCCGGTCGCCTGGAAGAAGCCATCCTCGAACCCCCTCATCCCGGACGGAGCGACCGGGTTCGGTGTGCGCCTCCTGAACCAGCTGGTGGCGGACCGCTACGAGGGCTAGGCGGGCGTGGCCTGCGAGGTCTGGTTCTACCAACTTGAGCGGAGCGGCTTGGACCATGCCCTGCCGGAGCTCCTGGAGAAGACCTTGGCGAGAGGATGGCGAGCGCTCGTTCGCTGCGCCGGCCGCGACCGACTGGACCACCTGGACGGCTGGCTCTGGAGCTACCGCGACGAGAGCTTCCTGCCGCACGGCTCGGCCGACGCCATGCAGGCGGACCGTCAGCCCGTGCTCCTGACCCTGGCCGCGGACAACTCCAACGGGGCGCAGGCAGTGTTCCTCTTGGATGGAGCCGAAGCGCCCGCGCTGGACGGCTTCGAGCGATGCGTGGTTATCTTCGACGGTCGGGATGAGACGGCGCTTCGCTCGGCGCGGGAACGTTGGCGCGAGGTGAAGGCCGAGGGCCATGCCGCATCCTACTGGCGCCAGTCGGAGGATGGGGGATGGCGAAAGCAGGGCTGAGCGGGCGCGCTGTCGCGATCTGGTTGCTGGTCGTGACCTCGCAGGTCGCCGGGTGCGCCGTCCCTCAGGCGACGACGGCGGGCGGCCCGCTCCCGGGCCTCCATGTCGTGCCGGGGTCGCTGCTCCTGCCGGCGGCGCCCGTCGCGCCGCCTAGGGTCGATACCTGCGGGGCGGCGGCGCTGGCCGGCCTGATCGGCAAGCCGCGCACCCGCATCCCCGTGGCTGTGGACCTGTCGCGCCGGCGCGTAGCCTGCACTGCTTGCCCGGTCGCTCCCGACGTCCGGCTCGATAGGATCAACATCCTCTACGATGCCAAGACGGGGTTGGTGACGCGCGTGACCTGCGGCTAGCTAGCTAGGCCGAGGCTCCGCCGTCCGCGGGGCGCCGCTGGTGTCGCCAGGTTCGACCTCACGGCGGGTCGCCCACCACGCCCAGGCGGCGCCCCCCGCCAGGATCAGGGCCGACAGGAGGAAGGGTGCGCCCGCCTCGACCATCCGGTGGCCGGGCGTGACGAAATAAGCGAAGGTCAGGGTGAAAATGGAGGGGCCGACCAGTTCGGAGATGCCGGTCAGACTGGCGTTGGCCCCCTGGAGCTGCCCTTGCTCGGCCGCATCCACGTGGCGGGTCATCAGCGTCTGGTTGGCCGCGCCCGACATGCCCCAGAGCGCGATTACCGGGATGCCGGCCCAGAAGACGTAGGGCGTCGCCGCCAAGCCCGCTATGGCCATGCCAGCTGTCCCGAACAGGAGGCCCACCACCAGCATCCGGCGGTTGCCGATCCAGGCGGCCACGCGTCCGACCACCAGCACCTGGACCAGGATCAAGGCCACGCCCGCCACCGCAAGCGTCAGCCCGACCCGGCCGGTCGACCAGCCATAGCGGTGCATGGCGTAGAGCACCACGGTGGAGGGGATCACCACCTGGGCAAGGTTGGACAGGAAGGCGACGCCGGCGAGCCCCGTCAGCTCGGGATGACGGCGCAGAAGCGCCAGCGCCCCTATGGGGTTGGCCCTCTTCCAGCTGAAGTCGCTCCGGAGTGCAGGGGGCAGCGACTCGGGAAGCACGAGGAAGCCGTAGGCGGCGTTGGCGAGGCTGAGACCCGCCGCGACGATAAAGGGCAGACGCGCCCCGAAGTCTCCGAGTACGCCCCCAAGCGCGGGGCCGAGCACCAGCCCGGCCCCGAAGGCCGCCGCCAGGATGCCGAACGCCTGGGGACGTTTCTCCGGCGGGGTGGTGTCGGCGATGTAGGCGCTGGCCGTGCCGAAACTCGCGCCGGTGACGCCGGACACGAGCCGGCCGACGAAGAGCCACTGCAGTGTCGGCGCCCAGGCCATCAGGGCGTAGTTAAGTCCGAGCCCGATGTTGGATGCCAGGATCAGCGGGCGGCGCCCGAACCGGTCCGACAGCGAGCCGATCACCGGCGAGAAGAAGAACTGCATCAAGGCGAAGACGGTGTTGAAGAGCCCATAGATCACCGCCGCCAGCGACATCGTGCGGCCCGACAGGCGATGCGCGGCGTGCTGGAGGAGGTGGGAGTGCGGCTCCGAGCGCGCCAGGAGCTCGGTCACCAGGTGCGGCAGCACCGGCGACACCATGCCGAGCGCCATGATGTCGAGGAGCACTGTTATGAAGATGAAGCTGAGCGCCGCACGACCGGATGGCGGCGCCTGGTCATGGCTCATCGAGAGGCCGGCGGGTGGGACGCGAGTTGCATGGGCGCAAGCTTACGCGGGCGGGTTTCCGATCTCCTAAGCGTCATCTCAGCCCAGGGCCGCCTTGGCCGCGGCGAAAACCATATGGAACATGGCGGGGGTCAGCCGGCCCGTGTTCGTGTTCAGCCGGGAGCAGTGATAGCTGGAAAACAGCACATAGCCATCGAGGTCGAAGCGTGCGCCATGTCCGGCCGCGCCGGCCTTAGGCTTGTGGCCGAGTGCGCGCAGGACGTTGCGCCTGGAGATGTCGCCGAGCGCGATGATGGCCTTGAGCTTCGGCAGGGCCGCGATCCGCGCCGCCAGGAAGGGACGGCAGGTCGCCTCCTCAACCGGCAGGGGCCGGTTCTCGGGCGGGGCGCAGCGCACCGCATTGGTCACCATGGCGTCGACGAGTTCGAAGCCGTCGTCCGGCTGGGCCCGGTAGTGTCCGCGCGAGAAGCCGAAGTGAGCGAGCGTGTCGTAGAGCAGCACCCCCGCGTAGTCGCCCGTGAACGGGCGGCCGGTTCGGTTCGCCCCCTGGCGGCCGGGAGCGAGGCCGACCACAAGGAGCCTGGCGTTCGGATCGCCGAAGGAAGGCGGCGCGCCGTTGTACCAGTCGGGATGCAGCGCTCTATTTTCCTGACGGTAGGTGACCAGCCTTGGGCAGAGAGGGCAGTCGCGCGGCGGCTCGGGCCCGGAGGGCCCCGTCTCGGAGGTCACCTTCAGTCCTCTCCCGTTCCCAAGCGCTCCCGCTCCAATCCTTCCTGCAGGACTCGCGGGGGCGACGCCATGCGAGGGCGGCCGATGAGCGCTGTAAGGTCGGCCAAGTCCAGGAAGCTGTCCGCCTGTCGCCGCAATTCGTCGGCGGCCATGGGCGGCTGCGACTTGACGGTGGAGACCACGGTGACGCGCACGCCCTTGCGCTGCACCGCTTCGACCACCCGGCGGAAGTCGCCGTCGCCCGAGAACAGCACGGCGTGTTCGAGATGCGCCGCCATCTCCAGCATGTCGACCGCGATCTCCATGTCCATGTCTCCCTTGATGCGGGAGTGGCCGGTGGCCGCGTCGGTATAGCGGCGCGCCGCCTTGGTCACGAGCGTGAAACCGTTGTAGTCCAGCCAGTCCACCAGGGGCCGGATCGGTGAATAGTCCTGATCCTCCACGATGGCCGTGTAATAGTAGGCTCGCAGGAGCGCGCCGCGCCGCCTGAACTCCTCCAGCAGTTTCCTGTAGTCGATGTCCATGCTCAAGGCGCGTGCGGCGGAATAAAGATTTGCTCCGTCTATGAAGAGGGCGGTGCGTTCGTCTGTATGGGAGGTCATCAGGACGTGGAAGCTTCCGGAGGCGACCCGGCGCAGGAGCGCGGGGATATTGACGCTTCTACCATCGTGGCGCTCGGCGGCAATCTCGCGTGGGATGGCCTGGGTCCGGCGGCGGTGCTGGAGGCGGCGCTCGCCGAACTTCCCAAACGGGGGCTGGCGGTGGTGAGCCGCTCGCGGCTCTGGCGCTCGGTGGCTTGGCCGGACGCGAGCGCACCGGCCTTCCTCAACGCCGTCGCCCTGGTCGACACCGCCTTTGGGCCGGAGGCCGTGCTGGCGGCCCTCCACGACCTCGAAGCCCGTTTCGGACGCCGTCGCGAGGCCGCGAACGCGTCGCGCACGCTCGACCTGGACCTGATCGCCTTTGGGCGTGAGCGTCGCACGGTCTCGCCGATCCTGCCCCATCCGCGCGCCGCGGACCGCCTCTTCGTCATGGGCCCGCTGGCTGAGCTCGCGCCCGGCTGGACCCATCCCATCACGGGCGAGCGCGCTTCCGAACTCGCGCGCCGCGCCACGGTGGGGACGGACGCCCGTCCGCTCTGACCTGCGCCGTCAGGGGAGTGGCGCAGTTTGCAATCGGCGGCGGCTCGCCTTAACTAGGTCGTTCAGCTTCAAGCTCTCAGGATCGCCGATGGCCCGCGTTACGGTCGAGGACTGCGTCGACAAGGTGCCGAACCGCTTCAGCCTCGTGCTCCTCGCCGCGCACCGGGCCCGCGCGATCGCGACCGGCTCGGACCTCATGGTGGGCCGCGACAACGACAAGAACCCTGTGGTGGCGCTGCGTGAGATCGCCGACGACGCGGTGCAGCCGAACGAGTTGCGCGAGAACCTGATCTCCACCCTTCAGCGCGTCGACGAGCGGACGGAAGCGGAGGAGGAGGCCGAAACCCTGGCGCTGCTGGCCGATCCCCAGCACATGCACATGAGCGAGCAGGAACTCGTGCGGGCCCTGCAGAGCGACCGCGACGGCGGCCAAGAGGATCGCTACTGACCCCGGAGGGGGCCAGCCTCACGCGTTCGGAGACGGTCCGGGACGCCCCCCCGCCCGTCTCTCCATCCATCGCGGGCGTCGACGACTCGACGCCCCGCCACCAGCGCTTCCTGCGCCAGTATGAGCTGATCGACCGCGTCCGGGCCTACGATCCGACGGCGGACGAGGCGCTCCTCAACCGAGCCTATGTCTATGCGATGCGGATGCACGGCGGCCAGCTCCGCGCTTCCGGCGATCCTTATTTCGCCCACCCGATCGAGGTGGCGGGCATCCTGACCGATTACAGGTTGGACGCCGCCGCCATCGTGACCGCGCTCCTCCACGACGTCATCGAGGACACGGTCGCGACCCGTGCCGACATCGCCGGCCGCTTCGGCGAGGAAGTCGCGGAGCTGGTCGAGGGCGTGACCAAGCTCTCCCGCCTGGAGATGAACAGCGATCACGCGCGCCAGGCCGAGAACCTGCGCCGCTTCATCCTCGCCATCTCCAAGGACGTGCGGGTTCTCATGGTGAAGCTGGCCGACCGGCTGCACAACATGAGGACGCTCCACTACATAGCCAAGCCCGAGAAACGGGAGCGGATCGCGCGCGAGACGCTGGAGATCTACGCGCCCCTGGCGCGCGCCATAGGGGTCAACCGCATCTGCTCGGAGCTGGAAGAGCTCTCCTTCAGGCATCTCAACCCTACCGCCCGCACGGCCATCCTGCGCCGCCTGGATCATCTGCGCACCGAGCAGGGACCGGCGGTGGCGATGGCGTCCGGCGAGATCATGGCGCGCCTGGAGGCTGCGGGCATAACATCCCGCGTGCACGGACGGCAGAAGTCGGCCTATTCGATCTGGCGAAAGCTGCAGCGCAAGTCCGTGGCCTTCTCCCAGTTGTCCGACATCTACGCCTTTCGGGTGGTCGTGGAGACCGAGGACGATTGTTACCGGGCGCTCGGTTTGATTCACAAGGCGTGGCCCTGCGTGCCGGAGCGGTTCAAGGACTACATCTCTACGCCCAAGCGCAACAACTACCGCTCGCTCCACACCACGGTCGTGGGGCCGCGAGGCCTCCGGATCGAGCTGCAGATCCGTACCGAAGCTATGGACCGCGTGGCGGACGAGGGCGTCGCCGCCCACTGGCGCTACAAGGGGCAGAGCTACGGCTTCGACGCTCAAGCCTCGGGCGCCAACGGCGGCTCCGATCCGCTCAAGACCCTGCGCGGGCTCGTGGCCCTGATGGAGCACGGCGGCGATGCGGAGGAGATGGTCGAGCACGCCAAGCTCGAGATGTACGGCGAACAGGTGTTCGCCTTCACGCCCAAGGGGCAGCTCATCAGCCTACCGGTCGGGGCGATGCCGCTCGATTTCGCCTATGCGGTGCACACCGATGTCGGCGACACCACGGTGGGAGCCAAGGTCAACGGCGAGCTCCGCCCCTTGCGCATCCCTCTATCGAATGGCGACGTGGTCGAGATCGTTCGCGGCCACAAACCCTCGACCCACACCGACTGGCGCTCCCTGACCGTCACGGGGCGCGCGCGCTCAGCCATCCGCCGCCACATCCGCCTGACGGAGCGGGAAGAGTTCGTCCGGCTCGGCCGGGCGGCGGTGGACCAGGCCTTTGCCAAGGCGGACCGGGACAGGGCAGGAGTATCGCTGCGTCCGGCGCTCGATCGCTTCGCTCAAGGGGGCGAGGATGACCTGTTCGACCAAGTTGGTCGGGGGCGGCTCCAGGCTTCCCAGGTGCTGGAGAGCGTCTTCCCTGGCCTTCAGCCCCGCGAGCGCGACGCTGCGGCCGCTCGGGTGCGCATCGAGGACGGGCGATCCGCCCGCCTGTACGTGCGGGGCGGCGGTCTCACGCCCGGGGTGACGCTGCACTTCGCCGACTGCTGCAGCCCCGTGCCGGGCGATCGGATCGTCGGCATCCTGCAGCCGTCGGGCGAGGGGCTGGCCGTGCACACCATCGACTGCCCGCGGCTGGCCGACTACGAGGCCCGCGATGACGTCTGGCGCGACCTGCACTGGACGCCCCAGGCGGACAACACCGTCTCACGCGCTCGCATCTGCGCCACCATCCGCAATGCGCCCGGCGTGCTTGGCCAGGCCTGCACCCTGATCGGCGAGGCGGGCGGCAACATCGCCAACATGCGCATGCACCATCGCCAGTCGGACTTCTTCGACGTGGACTTCGACATCGACGTGGCCGACGCCAAGCACCTGACCAACATAGCCGCGGCGCTGCGGGCCTGCCCCTCCGTTGAGACGGTAGAGCGCGCCAAGGGCTGAGGCGCGGTGGAAGGCACCTAATTCAGGCGCCGGCGCTTGAGCAGGCTCGCTCGGTCGACCGAGCGTATCCGCACGTCGAAGACATCGCCTTCGCGGGCCAGGGTCAAGCCCACCTCCACGCCCGCCGGGCCCAGGTTCCAGAGTGCGCGATACAGGCTCGGGAGATCACCCACCGCCTGTCCGTTCAGGGCGAGGATCAGGTCTCCCCGTTTCAATTCGGCCTTCGCGGCCGGACTACCGGGTGAGACGCCTAGAACCACCACATGTTCGTCCAATCCTTGCGAGAAGACGCCAAGCCACGGCCGCGCGGGTTCGGACGGCCTGCCGCGCACGAGCTCGTCAAAGATCGGCGTCAGACGCTCGGCCGGTATGCTCATGTTCAGCGCGACGGACCGGTCGTGGGCGCCCTGTTGCTCGACACGAAGCGAACCGAGCCCGACCAGGTCCCCCCCTGGCCCGATCACCGCCGCACCGCTCCAGTGGGGGTGGGCGGGCGTGGTGAACAGCGCCTCATCCAGCAGGTACTCCCAGTAGCCGGAGAAGGGTTCGCGCGAGACGAGGACGCCCTCCGCGGCGTGCCTGGCCCCGCCGCCACCCGCGATCACCAGCCGGCTTTCCTTCGACAGTGTACGCGAGTCGCCGATCGCCAGGGCCGGCAGGCCGAGCGGCTCAAGCGCCATCAGGAGGCCGAAACCGGTGGCGTTGTCCACGCCGAGCACATGGGCGGGCACGCGCCGTCCGTCGACGGCCGTCAGGGTGACATCGTCGGCTTCCATGATGAGGTAGCCGACGGTCAGCACCACGCCGTCCTGGCGAAGCACCACGCCGTTGCCGACCCGTTCGGTTCCGAGCACGGGCGCGGTGAAGGCGTCGGATGGGACGGTCGCCTCCAGCGACACCACCGAGGCCAGGGCGCGATCGAGGTCGAAGGAGAGGCTCCCGGCTTCGGGCCGGTCCGCCTTCTCGACTTCGAGACCGCTGAAGGGTGACGTCACGCCGGTACTCCGTTCTGGCGGCTCAATCTGCCCATTTGGGACATGGCCGCCCAGGCGCAAGCGTCAGGCGGCGAGGGCCGGGCGACCCGCCTCGGCATAGCTGCGCGCCAGAAGGTCGGCCGCGTCCTGGCTGTCGGTCCTGACCTGCACGCCCCAGAGCGTGTGGCGCACCTCCAGCACGGCCGTGACGCGACTGCGGCACAGGGCGACGGCGGCGTGGGCGGCGGCGAGGTCGGCCATGTCGATGACCCAGCCGCCCATCAGCCGGGCCGAATGGAAGGTGCGTGGCATACCCATGGCGACGACTCCGCGGAACTCTCCTTGAAGTTAGCGACGATTGCTGAACGCTTCCTGACCGCAAGGTGCCCTCTTAGCTCTCCGTTCACCATGGTGGCCGCAGGGTCACACCCATGATCAAGCCTCCGGATTTTGGCGAGCCCGCGCGCCTCTTCACCGCGCCGACCGACGAGGTCGCCGCCTATAACCTCGGCGTGGTGGCAGGGCGCTACGTGCTGCTGCTGATCTTCGGCAGCCTTGGGGTGGAGGCCTGCACCCGAGCGCACGAGGAAGTGCTGGCGCGCCGGCGCCTTTTCGACGATCGACGGGCCGTCTTCTACGGCGTCAGCGCGGACCGCGCCGACCGCGCCGTTCGCGGCCTCAGGAGCCAGACGCCGGGGCTCCGCTACTTCGAGGACTATGACTTCACGATCAGCCGCCTCTACGGCTTGGTCCAGGGCGAGCAGTTGCGGCCCGCGGCCTTCCTGCTCGATCCCATGCTGCGGGTGATTGCGGCCGAGCCGATCGAGGAGACCGGGCGATTGCTCGACCGGCTGGAGGCGGCCCTAGCCGACCCCGTCGCGGTAGGTGAGGCGGACTTCGCGCCGGTGCTGGCCGTCCCACGCATCTTCGAGCCGGAGTTCTGCCGCCGGTTGATCGCCTTCTATCGCGAGAGCGGCGGGGAGCCGTCCGGCTTTGCGGTCGAGGTGAACGGGCGCACGGTGCAGAGGCTGCATCCGGCGCTCAAACGTCGCCGCGACGCCTGGATCGAAGACGAGGCGCTGCGTACGGCCGTCCGATCCCGGCTCGTCGATCGGCTTTATCCGATGATCGAGCGGGCGTGGGGCTGGCGGGCGACCCGGATCGAGCGCGACATCGTGACCTGCTACGACAGCGCTGACCAGGGCTTCTTCAGCGCCCACCGCGACGACGCCACCGCGGGAACGGCCCATCGCCGCTTCGCGGTGACGGTGAACCTGAACACGGAGGAGCACGAAGGAGGCGCCCTGCGGTTTCCGGAGTTCGGAGGACGGTTATACCGGCCGCCCACGGGGGGCGCCCTGGTCTTCGGCTGCAGCCTCTTGCACGAGGCGACGCCGGTGACCGCCGGGGTGCGCTACGCCTTCACCCCATTCCTGTACGACGAGGCCGGCGCGCAACTGCGGGAACGCAATCTCCAGCGCGTGGGTGAGGCGGCCTGAAACGCGAAGACCCCTGCGGATCAATTCCGCAGGGGTCCTGCTTACGACGGCCGGCGGACTAGGAGGACGACGCCCGGCGGCAGACGCAAGGCTGGGCCGGAGCTGTGCTCAGTAGCAGGCTCGCACGGGCTGGTACTCGCCCCAGTACGGGTTCCACCTCGCCACCGTGCGGCATCCGCCGTAGCGGAAGCGGTAGTAGCCCGCGCCATAGTAGCCCGGCGCGTAGTAGGGACGATAATAAGGCCCGTAGCCGTAGGGCCGCGGATGGTCGGCGATCGCGGTTCCGACCGCGAAGCCGAGCAGGCCCGCGCCGACCGCGGCGCCGGGACCCCAGCCGCCGTGGTGGTAACCGCGCCAGGGCTGTGCGGAGGCCGGGGAGCCGGCCGCAAGCGTACCGCTCGCAAGGGTCAAGGCGGCGAGGGCGCCGGCAACAAGCTTCGTCATGACGTCTCTCCCCCGAAGGCCGACCCCGATCGGGCGTTGCTCGCTTCGGATATCGAGGGTCTATAGGGGTGGGACTGAACCGGTTCGCACCACCTCGTTCATCGTCACGTCAGGCTGGCGTGGGCGTAGCTTGAACCGCGTTACGGGCGGCTTGGGAACGGATCGGGAGGGCCCGGGCGTTCACGACGCGAGTGGAGCTGGACATGACCGAGACCAATACGGCCGCAACGCCCAACTCTCCCGATCAAGCAAGCTCGCCTTCCACTTCGACACCGCGCAAACGCGCTCGCGGCTCGCGGATCCTGCGTTGGATAGGCGGTGTGTTCGGCGCCCTGATCGTGGCGCTGGTCATCTTTCTCCTGTTGTTCAACTGGGATTGGTTCCGGCCGCCGCTGGCCAAGATGCTCGCCGCACGGCTGCACCGTCCGGTCAGGATCGCGGGGCACCTTCGCGTGCACCTCCTGACCTGGACGCCGACCGTGACGCTCGGCGGCCTGCAGATCGGCCAGCCCGCCTGGTCGCCGGTGAAGCAGGACTTCGCCGACTTCGACGGCATTACGGTCAAGATGAAGCTGCTGCCGCTCCTGACCGGTCATGTGATCCTGCCGCTGATCGAACTCGACCATCCGCAAATCGCCATGTTCCAGGATAAGAACGGACGCGGCAACTGGGACTTCAGCAACGGCCAGAAGCCCGGCAAGCCGACCAAGCTCCCGCCGATCCAGAACTTCGTGATCAACGACGGCAAGCTCGACATCCGCAGTCTGCAGCGCAAGCTCGCCTTCAGCGGCACGATCAACGCCCACGACCGCACCACCGGCAACGGCGGGGCCGGGCAGGGCTTCCACCTTGGCGGCACGGGCCAGCTGAACGGAAAGCCATTCCAGATGAACGTCACAGGCGGTCCGCTGCTCGACGTGAAGCCGGACGTGGCCTACCCCTTCGACGCGCGCGTCAGTGCGGGCGAGACGGTGGTCACCGCCAAGGGCGAGGTGCCGCATCCGTTCAACCTCGGCCGCATCTACGGCGACCTGTCGCTGAGCGGGCGCGATCTTGCCGACATCTATTACCTGACCGGCATCACGCTTCCCAACACACCGACCTACTCCATCGCCGGTCACTTGGACCGCAACGAGAAGGTCTACCAGTTCCAGAACTTCCGCGGACGCGTCGGCGGCAGCGACCTGGAGGGCAGCCTCAAGGCCGACATGAGCCAAGGCAACAGGCCGGACCTGACAGGGGCGCTGAGGTCTCGAAAGCTCGACATCAAGGACCTCGGCTCGCTGTTTGGCGCCACGGGAAAGAACAAGCCGGCGGCGCCCCACATCGCCGCCGTGCAGAGCGCCCCGTCCGCCGGTGGTCACCAGCTCCTGCCGGACGCGCCGCTGGACGCTTCGCGCATCCGCAGCATGGATGCCGACGTCAGCTTCAAGGCGGATTCGATCGTAGCCTCGCCGAACTTTCCGTTGCGGGCGGTCGCGCTGGGCGTGAAGCTCGACCATGGGCTCCTCAGCCTGAACCCGATCCGCTTCTCCTTCCCGCAGGGTGCGCTGTCGGGCAACGCGGCCATCAACGCCCGTGGCGCGGTGCAGAGGAACGCCGTCGACCTTCGCGTCAGCGGCATCCAGATGCAGCAGTTCCTCACCGCGCCGAAGGGCAAGACGCCTGTGCCGGCTGGTCCGCCGCCGCTGGAGGGTACGCTGGACGCCCACGCCAGGCTGAGCGGCGACGGGAACACGGTGCACAAGGCGGCGGCGACCTCCAACGGTGAGGTCGTGGCGGTGATACCCGGCGGCGTCGTTCGACAGGCCTTCGCCGAGCTCCTCAGCATCAACGCCACCAAGGGTCTGTTCCAGCTCCTGAACAAGGACCAGCACCAGACCGACATCCGCTGCGCGGTCGCCGATTTCCAGGTCACCAACGGCGTCCTGCAGGCTCGCCAGATCATCATCGATACGGGCGTTGTCCTGGTGAAGGGTCAAGGCAACGTGAACCTGAACACCGAGATGCTGAACCTGCAGTTCTCCGGCGACTCCAAGCAGTTCCGCCTGTTCCACCTGGATGCTCCGATCACCATCGGCGGCCGGCTCGCGAGCCCGGCGTTCGGCGTCAAGCCGGTCGGGCCGGCGCTCCAGGTCGGCATCGGCGCGGCGCTGGGAGCGGTGGTCTTCCCGCCGCTCGCCATCCTGCCGTTCATCGACCCGGGCCTGGCCAAGAACGCCAACTGCGCGGCCGTGCTCCAGGTCGCCCGGGCGGGAGGTGCGCCGGTCAGGGCGTCCCAGGTGCGGAATGCGCCGCATGCGGGCGCACCACACTGAGTGTCAGCCGTCGCCTCGCCCAGCTTGGCTGAACCAAAAACAGGATGCGACGTTTCGGAGTCGCTCTCGAGGGGGGACGTCCCCACTATGATCTGCGCCGGCTATGGCGCCCTGAGCAAAGGAGATGGAGCTCATGAAGCGTCTGATGACCGCGGCCCTGGCGGCGACCCTGATGTGCGGCGCGTCCGCTTACGCCTACGCACAGGACAGCACCCAGCCCGCTCCGGCCAGTCCGGCGCCTGCTTCCGGAGCGTCGGGGTCGGACCAGTCCACGCAAGGCGGCATGAATCCTGCGCCCCCGAGCGACCCGGGCATGTCGTCTGCGCCTGCTGGCGCTGCGAGCGGCGGCGCCATGCAGCCTCCCGCTTCAGGGGGGCAGGACGCCAGCGCTCCTCCGCCGGCTCCTGACGCCGCTGCGCCGCCGCCCGCACCTGCGGCTGGTGGTCAGGACATGGGCGCCCCGCCGCCGGCTCCCGCCGCGGGTGGACAGGATATGGGCGGTGGCGCTCAGGCCGCCGGCAACACGCCCGATGGGCAGCCGCCGTCGAGCTACCCGCCCTGCACCCACAAGGGCCAGGACCGTTGCGTCCAGTCCGGCCATATGGAGTCCATGGCCATGACGGGCCATCACAAGATGGGCAAGCACCATAAGAAGATGCACAAGCATCACATGAAGGCGATGTCGTCCAAGGCCCCTGCCGGCGCGGCTCCGGCCAGCGCCCCAGCGAGCAGTGCGCCCGGCGTCTGACGCCCTGTCTGGTTCAGTTGACGCAGGTGGAGCTCCGGTGCGACAGCGCCGGAGTTCTTTTCCTGTTGCAGCCTAGGCGAGGGTTTGGCCGGTAAGGCGTTCCAGTACCCTCAAAGGCGACATCTGCGGCATCCGCATGGCGTCCACAGGGAGAAGGTAGGTCTGTTCCAGCGCGTGCTGGCCGGAGAGAGCCGCGTGCAGCACCGCGTCGGTGTAGACCACCCACATGCTGCCCGCAGGAAAGACCATTCGCCGCTTAGGCGTGCTGGCCTGATAGGCGTCGTCCAGTTTGGTGCTGTCGTGAAGCTGCAGCATCAACTGGTCATAGGCGCTTTGACGGCCCTTGGTGACGCCGAGCTTCGCCTTCCACCCTGCAAACCGCCCCTTCGCCGTTAGACGGTGGCGGAAGCGCCGCGCGGTCGCCTCGAACCCCTCCTCGCCCACCTCCCACACCCGGCCCTCGCCGGCGGGGTTGATGTTGGCGAACACTCGCAGGATGCGCCGGCCGTGTACGGGTGTGGCCGGAAATGCATCCACATGAAGTCGCCGATCGTCCTTGCGACGGCTGAGCGAGCGCCCGGCGATGGAACCGGGACGAAAGCTGGTGCGGCGGCGCTGTAGCGCCGGGCCGTAGGAGGGGGCCAGCGCCTGCAGCAATCCGTCCGCCTCCGATGCGAAACGGCTGATCATCTTGCGAAGCTGGTCTTCGCGCTCAGGTCCGACATCGGCCCCCCGCACCAACCCGGTTGCGGGATCCAGGCTGACGTTCTTGGAACGACCGTTGGAAATGGCTGGATCGAGAAGTTCGCGCTCATCCGCGGCAAGGGAAAAACCTTTGTCGGGCAGGACGACCACCCCGCCGCCTTCCAGAACAGCCGCCGCTTCGCAGCCGGTCGCGGGTAAGGCTGACCCCTTTAGCTCAAGCACGTCCATCATGGCCGCACCCTGTATCGGCAAGCCGCCCAGGGCGGAAGGCGCCGAGGCGGGCGAGCACCCGCTTGAAGCTTCCGTAAAGCGCGATCATCTTCACTCCATGGCCGAAGAGACCGCCGTCAAAGCTCGCAACCCCATTCTCTTGGGCCTGCGACGAGGGCTTCAACGCCGCTGTCCGAACTGCGACCAGGGCCGGCTGTTCCGGGGCTACCTGAAGGTGGAGGAGATCTGCACCGTCTGTGGTCACGACAATGGCCAGTACCGGGCGGACGATGCCGGTCCCTATTTCACCGTTCTGCTGGTTGGGCATCTGGTGATTGGGCCGATGCTCTTCCTCCCCTTCATCTGGCGCGCCCCTATCGCCTGGGTGCTGCTCTCGACCCTTCCCACCATCGCGGCTCTCACCCTGACGCTCCTGCCGCTCGTCAAGGGCGCGGTGATCGGGGCGCAGTGGGGAATGAAGGAGGGTCGATCCTCCGCTACCGACCCATAGCCGGTTCGGAGGAGAGCCACGGCTCCGGTGGCTGGGGGACTAGGACTCGAACCTAGAATAACGGTACCAAAAACCGCTGTGTTACCATTACACCATCCCCCAAGGATGGCCGTCGCCGAGGTCGTCCGATATCGCCGGTCCGCGGGAGGCGGTCAGATAGCCCAAGGCCCGTCGCCTTGCAACATGGCGAGGCCGCAGCGGCTCGGACTCCCGACAGTCAAACCGGACGCACCTCGCTTGACCCTGCGCATCGAGCCGACTAGAACAAAACAGAAACATTACGGAGGGGTTCATGATCCGCATGGCTCGGGAGACCATGGCTCTTGCCTCGGTAGGCGGCTTCGTCTGGATGGTCTGTGCGGCCGTGCAGCTGATGTGCTGAGTCGCTCGTGAGGACTGCGGCGATGTCGGAGGGGATGGGGTCAGGCGGGTTCGTGCACCTGCGGGTTCGCTCTGCCTATTCGTTGCTCGAGGGCGCCATCAAGGCGTCCGGGATCGCCGGGCTGGCGGCGGCGACCGGGATGCCGGCGGCGGCGCTCACCGACCGCGCCAACCTTTGCGGGGCGCTGGAGTTCTCGCAATCCATGAAGGACAGGGGCGTCCAGCCGATCATTGGCTGCGCCCTGCCGGTGACGGGGCTTGGCGAAGGGCCGCCGGAACGCTGGGCGCGGCAGTCGACTGTCGTGCTTCTGGCGCAGAACGAGAGGGGCTGGCTGAACCTCTGCACCCTGTCTTCGCAGGCCTATCTGCAGGCGGAGGCGGCGGAGCCCAGTGTCCCCTGGGCGGCGGTGGAAGCCTGTGCGGAGGGCCTTCTCCTGCTGTCCGGCGGCCCGGACGGCCCGGTCGATCCGCTGTACGCGAGCGGAAAGTCGGCGGAGGGCGACGCAGCGCTCGCCCGTATGAGGACCGCGTTCGGCGATCGCTTCTACGTCGAGCTGCAGCGTCACGGAACCCGTGCGGAAGCCGCCGCGGAACACGGCTTGGTGGAATGGGCCTATGCCCACGACGTCCCGCTGGTCGCCACCAACGACTGCTATTTCGCCGACGGTGGGATGCATGGGGCGCACGACGCGCTTCTCTGCGTCGCCGACGGCTCCTTCATAGGAGAGGTCGACCGACGGCGCATCACCGACCAGCACTTCTTCAAGTCTGTCGCCGCGATGCGGGACGCCTTCGCCGACCTGCCCGAAGCGTGCGACAACACGATCGACATCGCGCGGCGCTGCGCTTTCCTGGTCTCCAAGCGCGACCCGATCCTGCCCCGCTTCGATACGAATGCGGGCCGCTCGGAGGCGGACGAGCTGGCCTATCAGGCACGGGAGGGCTTGCGCGCCCGACTCCGCGCCGTTCCGGCGGCCGTCGCCGAGGCCGATTACTGGGCCCGCCTGGAGCGGGAGATCGCCGTCATCCAGCAGATGGGCTTTCCCGGCTACTTCCTGATCGTGTCGGACTTCATCAAGTGGTCCAAGGCGCACGGCATCCCGGTGGGGCCCGGGCGCGGCTCGGGCGCGGGCTCGCTCGTCGCCTACGCCCTGACCATCACCAACATCGACCCCCTGCGCTTCGGGCTTCTGTTCGAGCGGTTCCTCAATGAAAACCGGGGGTCGAGCGGTGGCCGCAAGGCATGGCCGGACATCGACCTGGACCTGCCCAGCGGCAAACAGCGTGAAATGGTCATCCAGGAAATGTACCGGCGCTGCGGGCGCAACGGTGTCGCCATGACGGCGAACGTCATCACGCTACGAGGTAGGAGCACCATGCGCGAGATCGGCAAGGCGCTCAATCTGCCGACCGATGTGCTGGACCGATTTTCCAGCCTGTTCCATTCCGGCGACTTCCCGCACACCCTCGAATTACAGGACCAGTTCGCGCAGTCGGGTCTGGACCGGGCGCATCCCCGCGCCGGGGCGTGCGTGGAGCTTTTCCAGGCGATGCG
>CAXUCS010000019.1:0-14679 GCA_964249365.1 uncultured Caulobacteraceae bacterium
CCGCGACGCGCCCAGCCCCTCCGCCGCATCGATCGCCCGGTCCAGCAACGTGCGGCCAGCGAGCGGATGGAGCACCTTGGGCAGGGGCGAGCGCATCCGCGTACCCTGCCCGGCCGCCAGGATCACCACGGCGCGGGACGGCGGCAAGTCTGCGACGGCCAAGGGCGGCTCCCTGCGGCCGCGGCCGCCCAGCTTGTGCTCATCGGCGATCTAGCCCAAAGCCCGGTCCGTTTCGACGCCCTTGTGAGCCCGTCGCCATGCCCAGCCCCGCCGCCGGACCGCTCAGCGGGGCCACGGTCGCCTTCGACCTCGACGGCACGCTGGTCGACACCGCGCCCGACCTGATCGGGGCCCTGAACGTCGTGCTGGGCGAACGGGGGCTGCCCCACGTTCCGGTGGAGGCCGCGCGCATCCTGGTCGGCAAGGGCGCCCGTGCGCTGATCGCACGCGGCTTCGCGCTGGTCTGCGAGCCGCTGCGCGACGAGGAGGTCGAGGGCCTCGTCGCCCGGTTCATCGAGGCCTACCGCGCCCGCATCGCCCGCGAGAGCCTACCCTACGAAGGGCTGGAGGACGCGCTCCGCCGATTGGCCGAAGCCGGGGCGCGGCTCTGCGTGTGCACCAACAAGCGAACCGACCTGTCGCTCGCCCTCCTGGACGCCCTCGGGCTCACCGGCCGCTTCGCCGCCGTGACGGGCGCGGACAAGGCGCCACGTCCCAAGCCGGACGGCAGCCACTTCGTCGCCGCGATCGCGGAGGCCGGTGGCGAGCTCTCCGACGCCCTGATGGTCGGCGACACGATCAACGACGTGCTCTCCGCCCAGGCGGCGGGTGCGCCGGTCGTGGTGGTCAGCTTCGGCTACAGCGAAACGCCGCCGGCTGAACTCGGGGGAGACGCCGTGATAGACCGCTTCGCCGAGCTGCCGGCGCTGGCCGAGCGGCTGCTCTGTCCGCTGCGCCGCTTGCCGGAGCGGGAGCCCTCCGCTATAGCCGCCGCTTCCTGACGCGAGCCCCCGCGGCTCGACGGACGCGTAGCTCAGCGGGAGAGCATCGCCTTCACACGGCGGGGGTCGTAGGTTCAATCCCTACCGCGTCCACCAGGCCCCATCCGTCGCCAGAAGCGGGCGGGGCCTCCAGGTCGCATGGACGCCGGCGTTAGCGCAGTCCACCAGGGCGGCGAGATCAAGGAGCCGTCGCTTGTCCGCCCTGGACGCCCATGAACACGCCGAACAGGCCGAGCACGCCCACCACGCCGCCGACCCGTTCGTCACGCGCGTGTCGATCACCATCGCGCTCCTGGCGGTGCTGGCCGCCATCGTCGGCAGCCTGGAGACGGTGGAAAGCTCGCGCGCCATCACCTCCACCGCCAAGTCCGTGCTCGCCCAGGACAAGGCGACCGACGCCTGGAACGAGTATCAGGCCGACAGCCTGAAGAAGCACCTCTACGATCTGGCCGCCGACCAGGTCGGGCCGAACGCGGCGCGCTATCGCAAGACGGCCAGCGACCAGGTCGCCGACCAGCAGGCCGCACGCGCCCGGGCCGAAGGCGCCGCCCGCGACAGCGACCATCTGGTGGAGGCGTCGGAACTGGCGGAGCGCCGCCACCACTGGCTGACGGCGGCGGCCGCGCTTCTGGAGATCGGCATCGGCGTGTCCTCCGTCTCCATCATCACCAAGAACCGGACCTTCTGGCTGGGCGCGCTGGCGCTCGGCATCGGCGGACTGGTGCTCTTCGCCCTCGCCTGGCTCGCCACCTGAGCGGTTGACTGTGCGCCCCGCGTCGCGACACTGAGGCAAAACAGGTTTGGGGGAAGTGGCGTGCGGCGAGTATGGATGGCGGCGAGCTCGCTCGCCGCAGGCATGGTGCTGGGCGGATCGGCGACGGCTGCCACCTCCCCTTTCTCCAGCGACACCGTCTTCGGCGACAGCCTGAGCGACGGCGGCAACATCTCCATCCTGGCCGGCTCCCCGACCCTGATGCGCTTCACCACCAACCCAGGCGTGACGGCCGGGGAGGATGTGGCGGCCTATTACGGCCTCCCGCTCACCCCCTCGCTGCAGGGCGGGAGCAACTACGCCTACGGCGGATCGGGGGTGAACACTAACGCACCCGGCACGCCCGCGGGCGTGCCCACCATCACCCAGCAGGTGACGGGCTACCTCGCCGGCCGTCCGACCATCACCGGCGACGGGGTCTATACCGTGTTCGGCGGGGCCAACGACATCTTCTACAACGCCACCCAGGTGGCGGTGGGCGCCTTCGTGACCCAGCACAGTGCAGGGCTAACCCCGGCCCAGGTCTCGCTGCTCGGGGCCATCGCGGCGGGGGCGGAAGGCGTTTCCGGCCCCGAGAGCCAGGCGGCCGCGATGTCCAACATCCAGACCGCCGCGGCGGGGGAGCTGACACTGATCGGCAACCTGCAGAAGGCGGGCGCGCGTTATGTCGTGGTCCTGAACCTGCCCGACATCGGCCGCACGCCGGAAGCCGCGGCGGAGGAGCTGACCGTGCCGGGCACCAAGGCCAGCCTGACCGCCCTGTCCACCGCCTTCAACGCTACCCTGAACGCCGGACTCTCCACCACCAGGGTCGGGATCATCCCCGTCAACACCTATGCCCTGTTCAACGAGATCCTGGCCAATCCGGCGGAGTACGGCTTCGTCAACAGCACGGTCCCGGCCTGCACCACCGCAAGCTCGCTGAACTGCACCCGCGCCACCCTGGTCACGCCTACCGCCTACCAGAACTACGTCTTCGCCGACGGGGTGCATCCGACCGAAACCACCCACGCCCTGTTCGCCCAGGTGATCGAGAGCGAGATCGCCGCGCCCCAGCAGCTGTCGCTCCTGGCGGAGGAGCCGCTGGCGACGCTGGAAGCCGAACGGAATACGGTGGCGGGCCAGCTCCTCTCCGACGCGCGCGAGCGCGCCATCGGCGTGCACGTCTTCGCCAGCGGCGGCTATATCGCCCAGCATTTCTCCGCCCAGGGGTTCACGCCGTCCGCGCACGACGACGACGGGCTCTTCACGGTCGGGGTGGACGACCGCGTGACCCCGCAGGCGAGCTTCGGGGGTGAGCTCAGCGGCGGGGTGTCGAGCGAGGAGCTGAAGGGACAGCTCCGCCGCTTCCGGACCGACACCATCTCGGGCTCCGTGTTCGGCGAATACGACCTCGGCCCGGCCTACGTCTTCGGCCAGGGCGGGCTCGGCGTCCTCCACGACGCCGACATCCAGCGCGTGTTCGCGCTCGGCCCCGCAACGCGGGTGGAGAACGGCTCGCTGGACGGCCAGACCTATACGGCCAGCGGCTCGGCCGGCTACTGGTTCGGGGCGCCGAGCCTTCGCGCCGGGCCCTTCCTCGGCGTCGCCTATGAACGCGTGCACCTGGATCGCTACGCGGAGGACGGCGACGACAGCACGGCCATGAGCTTCGGCGAGCAGAACCGCGAGTCGCTGATCGGCGAGGCCGGCGCGCGGCTGCAGGGTGCTCTGCCCGTCCGCGGAATGCAGCTGCACCCCTTCGTCGAGGTGGCCTACGCCTACGATGGCCTGGCGCGCACCCGCGACGTGGTGGCCGGGCTGAACACCATGAACGGCGCCTTCGCCATCCCCGGTTACTCGCCCGACCGGCAGTGGGGCGAGGCCCAGGCAGGCCTGGACGCGGCGCTCACGCCGCGCCTGTCCGCCTACGCCGCCTACCAGGGCCGCTTCGCCGGCGCGTCGTCGAGCTACGACGGAGGCCGCGTGGGCGTCCGCTACGCCTTCTAGGTGGCGGCGGGCGTCGCGGACCTTGTTTTCGCCGGACGTGTGACGTTAGACTCCGAGTTTGCCCCGGAATGTTCCGCCATGAAGCCCGAGTTCTCAGGCCAGTTCGCCCAAGGTCCAGAACGCCCGTCCATCCCGCCCTACCCGGCGCGGATCAGGCTGGGTAGCGAGGCGCACAAGTCGCTGTTCTGCTCCACCCTGCTCGACACCTTCAACCCCTATAAGCCGCGGGTGCTGGACTGGCCGAGGCTTGAGGAGGAGGCGCACGCCCGCGTAACCGGCCTGCCGATCTGGGACATAGCGGTGGAGACGGAGAACAAGGCGTCGCTGCGGATGAACGCCTACGCCGCCCTGGTGCCCGACCCGCTGGTGAAACAGGCGCTGGAGCTGAACGGCTTCGAGGAAAGCCGCCACCGCCACGTGCTCTCCAACCTGGTCGCCGCCTACGGCATCACGCTGAAGCCCGAGAAGGAAATCGCTCAACCCCGCGACAGCGAGTGGGCCTATATGGTCACCGGCTTCTCCGAATGCGTCGACAGCTTCTTCGCCTTCGGCCTGTTCGAGGCGGCGCGCCGCTCCGGCTTCTTCCCGGCCGAGCTGGTGGAGACCTTCGAGCCCGTGGTGCACGAGGAGGCGCGCCACATCCTCTTCTTCGTCAACTGGGTGGCGTGGCGTCGGCGCCAGCTTGCGTGGTGGCGCCGGCCCCTGTTCGAGCTTCGGGTGATGGCGGTCTGGCTGTTCCTGGCCTGGGAGCGGATGGGCATGGCCAAGGACGTGGGCACTGCGGAGGAAACCAACTTCACCGTCGCGGGCGGGGAAGCGGTGGCCGATGTGGATGTGCCCGGCCTTATGGACCTCTGCCTGTCGGAGAACGACCGGCGCATGGCCGACTACGACCCTCGCCTGCTCCGCCCGACCTTCTTCCCCCGCCTGGTGCGGCTCGCTCGCCCCTTCCTCGGCAAGTCGCGCGAGCAGAAGGCGGCGCTGGCGGCGTAAACTCTCCTCCCGGAGGGCGACGGAAGGTCCCGCCTGTCCCTCCGCTCATCCCGGCCGAGTGACAGACGTATTGCCTAAGTCCCTTGGCGGACTTGCGGCTTAGCCGCGCAACTTGCACTTGCTACCCTTGCGGCGAGAGACCTACTCCTGGACGCATGGAAGAAAGCGAAATCTGCAGCGGGGTCCGCCGGCGCAACGATCACAGCCGTGCCGTTCGCGGCGCCGGCTGCCGGGCGGAACACCCCCAGCGTGGGCTCGCCCACGTTGAAGATTATGGCTCCGCCCGTCTCCAGCGTACGTCGGACTTCGGGCTTGCCGAGCGACGCCGTCGCACCGCTCGGATAGAGGTGGATGATCTGCTCACCACCCGCAGGCGCCTGCGCCCTTACCGCTGTGCTCATCAGCACGACTGCAGCGGCCAGACCCGTTCTTCAAAACAGAGGCCTTACGACGGAGCCGCCGCGGTCCGAACAGGCGCGGTGCGTCGCAGCCTTCACGCGTGGCTCTCCGAAGCGAGCGCCTCAGCCTTCCTGCGGAAATCGGCGATGAGCTCCTCCATCGGCTTGCGCGCCTCGGGCGGAGCGGTCTCTAGCGTGCCTGCGTGGAAAGGTGGGTGCGGGTCGTACTCGCTCATGAGCTGACAGCACTCGGCATAGGTCTTGTCGCGCATCTCGGCCACCATGGCCAAGCCAAAGTCCAGGCCGGAGTGACGCCCGCCCCCGTCACACGGTTGCGATCGTGGACCACACGTTCGTTGACGGGGAGCGCGCCAAAGCCCGCGAGGGCTTCGCGACACGACCAGTGCGACGTCGCCCTGTAACCCTTAAGGAGGCCCGCGGCGCCCAGGATCAGCGAGCCCGAGCAGACGCTGGTCACGCAGGTCGCCCGCGATCCCCGGTCGCGGATGAAGCTAAGCGTCTCAGCGTCGCGCGCTGCGGCCAGCGTTCCGTCCGTGCCGCCGGGCGCGAAGATCACGGTGAGGTCGCGCGGGCAGGTCCCAAAGGTGGCGGTGGGGGTGATGGTCACGCCCGCGTCGCTGGTCACAGGCGCAGCCGTCTTGGACACCAGATGGATCTTGGCGCCCATCATGCCGGCGAACATGCAGTGCGGACCGATCAGGTCCATCACGGTCATGCCGGGGTAGATCAGCATGGCGATCTCCTCGTCGCCGAGCCAATGCACCCCGTCGCCGCGACCCATGTCGGCGGGTGCGGAGCGCCTCGCCTCTTGGACGGTTGACGTCTTCGCGAGCGCTTGGGCGCGCGCTTCAGAAGCGGCCAGCGGAGCCAGGAGCGCCAGGAGGGCGGCGGAACGGCGGTCGATGTCGGTCATGGTCACGAACCCTTTCAGAAGCTGGCTTTGAGGGTGACGTAGGCGGAGCGGGGCGGGTTGGGCTCGACGACCGGGTAGCCGAGGTACTCGTAAGGATCGAAGGCGCGCCGTCCGCCCAGGTTGGTCGCCGAGACCTCCGCTGTGTATCGACCGAAGGCGTAGGCGGCCTGGGCGTCGACGGCGGCGTAGCCCGGAACCGCGACGGTGTTGGGCAGGGTGAGCTGGCGATGATCGAAGGCCGTGACGCCGGCCCCGAACGACAGCCCTCGCGCCGGCCCGTTCAACAGGCGGTAGCGCGCCGCGATCCGTCCGCTGTTCCTCGGCGCCCGCACCAGCTGCTGGCCAGTCGGAATGTTGGGGTCGCTGGTGACCTCAGAGTCGGTATAGGCGTAGTTGGCCAGCACCGACAGCGCAGGCACGGGCTCCCACACCAAATCGGTCTCCAGTCCCTGCGCGCGCTGTTCGCCGACCTGAATGGAGAAGAAGGGGTTTGTCGGATCGGCGGTGGGGATGTTGTCCTGGGTCTGGCGGAAGGCCGAGACCGTGCCGGACAAGCCCACGCGCGTCAGGGCGAGCTTCAGCCCGGCCTAGTTCGTAGACTCTTCGGGCTTGGGCGGGGTCAGACCCATGTAGGCGAAGGCGGCGCGAAACGCGGTCTCGTAGCCGCCGTACAGCGCCACGCCCTGCAGGAGGTCGATCGTCGCGCCCGCGCGGGGGGATAGATGGTAGTAGGTCTTGTCGGTCCCGAACTCACGCTCCTGGAAGTGCAGGTCGGTGTAGCGGACCGAGCCGGTGAAGTGCAGCCGGCCGTAGTCGGCCTGGTCCTGCAGGTAGGGCGCGATCGTCTGGAAGTGGTCGGTTTCCGTGTCGTTGACCGGCCCAAACCCGCCGAACACCGCCGTGTAGCTGGGCTTCGCCAAGTCGAGCAGACCGCCCGGCGTGCCAGCGAAGGCAAGGTCGGAGACGAAGTTGGTCCGGTCGTAGTCGACGCCGCCCAAGAGCTCGTGGCGGCCGCCCAGGACGGCGAACTTGTAGAGGAGATCGGCGTCGAACGTTCCCTCATGCGCGCGATCGCTCAGGAAGATCGGCAGCACGGGGAAGACGGTGGGCGTCGCCGGGTCGGGCGCAGCGATGTCGGGATCGACGAAGCTGCCGTATTCCTTGATGTCGCTCTCGCTCCAGCGGCCGGTGACGGTGAGGCGCAGCGCGTCTGAGAAGGCGTGGTGCAGCTCCGCCGTCGCCACCCGGTTGTCCACCTTGGTGCGCGGCTGGCCGGTCGGCGCGCCGGGGAAGGCGTCGCGGTCGATCTGGCCAGGGAGCGTCTCCGGCGCGGGCAGGCCCGAATACTCCAGCGAGCCCCGGTGATAAACCTGGGCCCGGAAGAGGACATCGGTCGAAGGATCGAGCTGAGCGAGAAGGCTCGGCTGCACCGACCAGCGGTCGTCGTTCACCTTGTCGATCCAGCTGCCGTTGGTCTGGTACTCGGCCGCCACGCGCGCGGCGATCAAGGGGCCGAGCGCCAGGTTCACGTCGCCATAGGGATCGACGGTCGCGAAGCTGCCCGCGCGCACCGCCGCATAGCCGCCGGTCTGGCCAAGCGTCGGGCGCTCCGACTCCACGTTGATGACGCCTCCCAAGGGAGACCCGAGGCCGCCGCCGTACAGCGTCGAGGTCGGCCCCTTGATCACCTCAATCCGCTCCACCCCGACCAGACTGGTCGGCTCGTTGGGCGCTTCATTCGTGGTGAACACGGGCAGGCCGTCGAGATAGATGTCCGCCGGGTGGTGTCTCAGTTTGAATTTCCCACGCCCGCATAGGCGCAGTCGCGAGTGACCCGGCAGAGTCGAGCGGCGACAGCCTGAGCTGCCGCAGCGCTTCTGGCTGAGCCCTCTAAATCGACACCAGGTAGCGGGGACCGGAGAAGCACGTTAACCGCCGCAACGTGCTCGGCTGAACAGACCCATAGGCTGGCGTTAGCCACATCCGACGGGGCATCGCCGGATTTTTCCAAGCGCACCGCCGCGCGTCGAACGCACAGCATTAGCCGCGCGATGGCCGCGTTCTGTAAGGCCGTTGGCCCGCTCTGCGCACGGCTCGCGATGGGCGCGCAACAGGAAGCGGCCATGATGAAGACCGCGAGTGAGGTCCTAAGCCGCAGCCCGCTTCTTGTACGGTCCACGCTTCTTGGCCGGCGGCTCCCGCGCATCGATCTGCCCCACTACGTCCTCTAGCGACCATAGCCGATCGGTGATCCCGGCCGCCATGGCGGGGGTGACCCTAAGCGACTTGTGGATGCGGCAGAAGTTGTAGAACACGAAGTAGAGCGACAGGGCGTGGACATGGGCGTCCACTCGCTTGGAGAAGCCGTTGGTTAGACGGGTGAACCGGCGCATGGACATCCGCATGGTGAGGTTCTGGCGCTCCACGTAGGAGGTGGAGACGTGGGCCAGGTCCGGGTCGCCGGTAACGTGGACCTTCCGCGCCCCGCAGCACTCGCCGGGGCTGTAGCGGCGCTCGTCAGGCCGGCCCTTCGGCTCGCCGTAGAGTTTCACCAGCTGGGCGAAGTCGACGCCGCCCTCGTGGAAGGCGCCGGCCACCGCCTCCAGGTAGGCCTTGTGTCCATCCGTGGTGAGCTGCATCCGGCCGTCGATCCGCTGGCGTAGATCGTCGATCAGGTGCGAGGCCGTCTCGCCGTCCCGGTCACCTACCATGTAGGAGATGATGAGCTTGCTGTCGGCGTCCAGCGCCGTCCAGGTCCAGAGGTCGCCCGCGCCAAACGGGGCGGCCTTGGCGTCGCCGACGTTCTTCTGCTTGGCGTAGCAGAAGCTCCAAATCTCGTCGCATTGCACCCGCCGGGCCTTCACGCCCCGGACCATGTCCCAGTGCACCGCCGCACAGGCCTCTCCGGCGTCCTCCAACAGCTTGGAGACGGTGTTGATCGACACGTCCGCCACGCGGGAGATCGACCGCAAGGACGAACCTTCGCAGAGCATCGCCAGGATTTGGACGCGCTTGGCGAGGGGGAGGCGGTTGATGGCCCAACCTACCTCCCTCCCATCTACGTGACAAGCATTATGGTCAGTTTCCCCTTAGGTGGGATAACGGGTTGTTGACCATTGACGGGAGAAGGTGTACTGCTTCAACCATGGTCACGCACAATGCCCACGCCTGAACATCCCGGCCTCTCGCTCGCTCAGGAGCTGGAGAGGCGTGGCTGGTCGCAGACGGACCTTACCTTCGTGCTGGGCTGCAATCCTAAAGCCGTGAACCAGATCATCAATGGCAAGCAGGGCGTCAGTCCGGCAATGTCAAAGGCGCTGGGGCAGGCGCTTCATCTACCCCCCGAGCACTTTGCCGAGTTGCAGCGGGCGTTTGATCTTTCCAGCGCCAACGACCCAGATAGCGGGGTTGCCGTCCGCGCCAAACTGCAAAGCAACTATCCGATACGAGAGATGATGAAGCGCGGGTGGCTAAGGGAAGCCGATGCCACCGGCCTTGAGCAGCAAATCGCCAGCTTCTTTGAGGTCCGCGACATCTCCGATGTTCCTTACCTCGCTCACGCCGCGAAGAAGACTAGCTACGAGGAAAAGGATATCACGCCGGTTCAGCTCGCTTGGCTTTTCCGCGTCAGGCAAATCGCCAAGTCCATTGCAGCTCCAAAATACTCCAAAGTAGCTCTTCAGGCGGCGGTCCCCACCCTCAGGGACTTGCTTATCGCTCCGGAGGAAGCCCGTAAGGTGCCAAGGATTATAGCTGAAACCGGCGTCAGGCTAGTCATCGTAGAGTCTCTACCTCAGGCGAAGATAGATGGCGTCTGCTTTTGGCTAGACCTTCACTCGCCGGTGATCGGCCTTAGCCTCCGTTTCGATCGGATTGACAACTTCTGGTTTGTTTTGCGGCATGAGATAGAGCACGTCTTGCAAGAGGACGGACTTGATCGTGTTGAGGGGATCATAGACTCGGATGTACAGGCCGGTTCGGTAGGCGATCTGCCCCCCGAAGAGAAGGCGGCCAATGCTGCGGCAGCTGACTTCTGCGTCCCTCATGAAAAAATGCGCTCTTTCATCCTGCGCAAGAACCCCTTTTTCTATGAGAAGGACGTTCTCGCATTTTCCAAGATCAACGGTGTGCACCCGGGCTTAGCTGTTGGTCAAATCCAGCATCAAACTGGCAAGCATGATTATCTCAGAAGGCATCAAGTTAAGATTAGAGCGTCCGTTTTGCCCAGCGCGATTGTCGATGGCTGGGATCAACCCTTGGACTTAACGTGAGGTGACGGTGGCGTCTCAGGAGACAAAAGCGGAAGAGTTCCAGCGCTTATGGCGCGAGTACGAACTCATAAACGACCACCAGGCAGCGAGCGCCAGAGAGGTTGTAGACTGGGCGGTGCGGGAACGCGGCCTTAGGCTGCCCAGAACCGACCCGCGAGACATACTTGCTTCTCAGCTTTCCAAGGCCCTCCGGGAAGAATACGCGACAGACGAACGGGGGCGCCGCTACCGAGTAAATCACGCGATGCGCGTGACTAAAGATGGTGTGCAGACAACGATTTGGGGGATTTTAGGTTACGCACCGCACCTCCATATGCAGCGGGCCTTTACCCAACGACGGGAGCACATCGTTGGCGAACTGGTCCAGCTTCACATCGACCACGAGGTATACGCGGACAAGGCCCCCAACGAACCCCCAATCCAGCTTGTACTAGACTTCACAGACGACGTGGCCGAGCGTCGCGCTGGCTAAGACTTCTTCCAGCGAGCACTCGCGGCGGTCCTGGCGATCTCGGCCTTCTGCTCATCGGTCAGCTTTAGTGCGCGCGCCGCACTTCCGAGACGACCGGCCTTGGCTCGCGCCGGTGCCTTCGTCACCGTTTCCTCCACCTCCCCCGTAGCAATCCTGCCGACCATGACGGCCGCGCCGATCACGTCGGCTGGGCGCTTCTCTCCGCGGGGGCCTTTAGGCATTGGGCTGATCCTGGATGTAAACGACGGCAACCCCGTTCGCGTCCGCCCATGTCACAGCGTCGGCTAACGCGTAGTCATGATCCTGTTCGGTCTGAGCTGGCACGTAGAACTTGAAGCCTGCGTCCTGATCTGTGCGACGCCAGCTCACTTGGCCAGACCCTAGCCACTTACCCGATGAAGTGCGAGTGATAAGCGCCCAGTCACCATCGCTCGGGGGCGATACGCCGGGCGCAAGGGCTTCGACCTGTGCCATACTCCGATGATAGGCGCTCACGCCTTCAGGCCCAAGCCCCGTCAACCCCGGCCGATTTCAAACTGATACACTACCGTCCGCCGGGAAGCCGTGGATGATCGGCGTGGTGAAGATCGACTCCTCTGGCCGCTCGGGCGTCACGCCCGAGACGTTGGCGAGCGCGTCGGCCAGCGTGCGTGCGTCCTGTTCCTGGATAAGGGTCTTGGTGATGACCTCCACCGATTGCGGCACGTCGATCAGCGGCGTGTCGATGCGTGTCGCCGTGCTGGCGTCGGGCGTGGCGTAGGCGCCCCGCTTGCCGGTTACGACCACCTCGCTCGCCCAGCTCGGCATCGGAGTCTGCACCGGCCCGCCGGTTTGGTCGCTCGCTGCGGGCGCAGCTGTGGTCTGGGCGCCAGCCGCCTTGCAGGCGAGCGCAATGGCGAGCGCGCTGGCGCTCGCAAGTCGATGTAAACGCATCGGATATGTCCCCAGGGGATCGGCTGCGCGCCGCCCTACCGTGTCCCAAGTCGTTGCATCCCGTCGCAGGCGTGCGCGGGATGCGGTTCAGGCGGTCAGGTGAGGGACAGGGGGCCCGCGGGCGCGGGGCTGGACGGTCGGCGGGCCACGGGGTCCAAGGCTCGCGACAACTTGGTAGGTGGCGAAGACGAAGCCGTTGGCGAAACGGAGCGGGGGTGTCTGGCCGGTGATCGGCGCGTGCGCGGCGGCTGCGCAGTACGGGCAGGACGCCTTGCGGCCTCGCGAGCTACCATGGACGTGGGCATGCGAGGCGGTGGCAAACGACGCGGAGTTGTCCATCGCCATAGCCGGCATGGCGCCCTCGACAGGAGCGGCGCCGCAGATAGGCGTCATGCCCTCCGATGGCAGGACCGCCCGCATGACAAGCGACTGGACCGAAGCGAACGACAGCAGAACGAGCGCCAGGAACGGCGCCGTCATCGTCGCCAGGCCCAGGAGGGCGCGCTCCAGGTCCTCATGGCGGGCATGCTAACGCGGGTGGCGGCGAGCATCCATCGCCGCCAGCATCCACTGGGCCCGCCGCGCCGCGTCCGCCCGGCCCCTCCTCTGTTCGGACGCCAAGGGCGCGGTCGGCAACGAGGACGCCGTCGATCCTCGGCGCGGCCCCGTCCACCTCCACCGTCTGCTCCGGGCCCGCGACCACCCGGTGCATGTAGCGGCTCCGGGAGCCCGGGCGGAGGTACACCGCGACCTGCCCCGGCCGAGGCCGGCCGCTAATCAGGTCGTAACCGCCCTTCCCTACGCCACCAGGCATGCCTCGCCGACAGACGTCCAAGCCGCTACCGGACCCCGTCCGCTGGTTCGACAGCTCGCCGGAGGTTATCCGGCTGGTCGTCATGATGTATGTCAGTTACCCCAACCACTTTAACCCGGAACGCCACCTCGTCAGCCGCGAAACCTACAAAGAGAGACGCTCAGCCGCCCTGGCTGAGTGGCGCGCAGTCACGAGCCGAGGGCCGGTCGGGTTTAGGCTGGCCGCGCCTTCGTGGAAACTTTGTTGTGGTTGGACTGACAGCGCCGGCGGCTGTGTCAAGCTTTGCTCGCCGTCAGAACTGCAGGGCCACGCGACTTTCCAGCCTGAACTGGCCGGGGCGGGTCAGGCCTTCGGACCTAAGGGCCCAAGCGGCGGCCAGGTTGGCGATCAGGTGGGGCCCGAGCTGGTAGTCGGTCCCAACGCCCGCTCCGACCGGCGCGGCGTCGGCGCGGGTATATTCGTTTCGGCCGTAGGCGGCGTCCACGAAGCCGAAGGGGGCCAGGGCGTCGGCCAGGCGCTTGTCGAGGCGCGACAGGAGAGGCAGCGGAGGGACGTGCAGCTCGTTGCGCATGACGAGGCCGGAGTCGAACACCCCATCGTCCAGCGTGTAGCCGCGCACCAGCGAGGGGCCGCCCAGCCCGATCTGCTCGGTCAGGGGCAGCGGATTGGGGGCGTACTGGCCGCTCAGGCTGAGGCTGTAGCCGAGCCCGAACGGCAAGGGCGTGTAGCGGGACAGCGCGCCCGAGAGGTAGCCGTACTCCGCGCTGCGCGAACGGCCCTGCGAGGAGAGGGCGAAGGCCGTGTCGTCATTGCGCGCGCTGACGCCGCCGGGGCTGACGTGCAGGGTCAGGTCGAGGGAACCGCGCCCGAGCGCGTCGTTCTCCTCGCCACTGAAGCCGGCGTAGACCTGGAAGACGTCGATGGCACCCTTCTGCACGGGCTGGCCAGAGAACAGGGTCCCGCCGGTCTCGTGACGGGCTTCCACGCCGACCGCCGCCTCGCCCGGCAGGGGCGACAAGAGGTCCGACAGCGCGGCGCGGTAGCCGAGCGACGCCTCCTCGGTGACCTGGTGAGCGGTGAAATCGGTGAACTCGTTGGACTCGACGTAGCTCAGCGACGCCTCCACGTCCTGCCGCGGCAGGGTGGGAACGACGACGCGTGCGGAATGGCTGAGGTAGAGCGGCTGCTCCGCGGTGTTGAACGGACGGTTGTGGTCAAAGAGCACGTCGTTGGAGCCGGTGAACTGGTAGGACGCCAGCGCGTCGTGCAGGTAGGGCAGGCCCACGGCGGCGCTCGCGAAGTAGCGGTCAAAGCCCGTCAGGGGCGAGCCGGAGTCGGAATAGCCGGCCGACACCGACCAGGGCTTGGTGACTTTGGCCTGAAGTCTCAGCTCGGTGGCCCCCAGCGTCGTCCCCGGCTGGAACTGCGCCTCCACGGTGCGGAACGGATAGCGGTTCAGCCAGTCCAGATCCTGGGCGAGCAGGCGTGCGTCGACCGGCTGGCCGACGGGGTCGCGCACTCGGCTCAGGAGGTATCGCGGGTCGCGGGCGCCGGGCGCAGAGCGGGCCTGCAGGCGGAACTCAATCACGCGAACATCCAGCACGCCGGAGGAAACCTCCTGCTCGGGGGTGGACACCGAGACGAGGGGGAAGTGGGCGGCGCGGTATCCCCGCACGATCTCCGCCTCCACCTCGGCGATCAGCTTGCGCGAGAGCGGCTGGCCGATCAGCCGCAGCAAGCGGCGGCGGGAGCTGGCCGGCAGGCGCGGAGCGGCGCCGAGATCCAGGACGGCGCCGGCTGCCGCGCGGACCGGCTCGCTCGGACGCAGGACCACGATGCGGCTCAAGACGCTTCCGAGCGGCCGGGCATCCCGATCGCTGGGGGCGACGGGCGTGACGATGATGGAGGAGCCGTGCTCCACCCGGGGCGGAAGGTTGCGCTCGATCGCCTGGCTGTGGGCCGCTCGCGGCGCCAGGGCCGAGGCGAGCGCGAGGCCGGCCCAGCCGGTGGTGCGGAGCCTCCTCACGCGCGAGATCGGGGCGTGGAGACCGATCGCAGCTCCCGGCCTGCCGAAGCCGCTTCAAGGCGACCGCGAGGCGGTT
>CAXUCS010000019.1:14689-17934 GCA_964249365.1 uncultured Caulobacteraceae bacterium
GCGGTTGCGCCTGCGTGGCCTTCATAGTCGGCGGGCGCATCATGAAGGCCACCACAGACGCGAGCTCCGCCGCCCACCCCCGGCCCGCCAGGCGCGTGACGCAGCGCTGGGCGTTGGCGCGAAGCCCCGCCAGCGCGTCCCAGTCGACCACGGCCCTGAACAGTTGCCGGGCGAGGTCGCTGGCCGTCGCTTCCGCGGTCAGACAGGTCTCACCGTCCTCGAGCAGCCAAGTGTTGGCGTCGTTCCTGAGCGCCACCACCAGGGCCCCGCAGGCCATCAGCTCGAACGGTAGGTAGGAGGGGTGCGGGGTGAGCATGGAGGAGAGCCCCACATGGCAGGTGCGGTACAGCTCTCCCGTCTTCTCGTACGGCAGCCAGCCGAGCGGCTCGACCACGCCCTCCAGGCCGTAGGCCTTGGGATCGAAGTCCGCGCCGGCGCAGAGGATCTCCACCGACGAGCCGAGCCGGTGCTTAAGCCGCTTTAGCGCCGCGGCGCTCAGCTCGAAGGCGTTCCTGGGGTTCTCGGGCCGGGCGTAGAAGAAAACCCGCGCACGGGGCCAGCGCCGGTCCTCCGCCGGAGCGTGGAAAACCTGCCGGTCGATCTGGGGCGTGAAGCCGATGGCGCACCCGCCGTACCGCTCCACGTAGAGCGCCCGCAGGGGTTCGGTGTTGCAAAGGGCGTCGAAGCCGAAGCGGTAGGTCAGCTCCGCCTGGGCCGAGGTCGAGCCCGCCGGGTAGAACAACGGCTCCACGTCCTGGATCAGATACATCTTGCGCGCGCAGTTCTCCACGCGCGCCAGGACGTAGGCGGTGGTCCAGAGGGTCGCGACGCCGATGTCGGCCGGCGGGATGGCGCCGAGCTTCTCGGCGCTGTCCAGGGCGATGAACTCCGAACCACGAAGGGTGGGAAAGGCGGCCAGCACGCGCCGGGCGACCGCGGCGAGGTCGGCCCGCCCGCAGATCAGGAAGCGCTGGTGCACGCCGCGCGTAGTCTTCAGTTGGTCGGCGATGCGGAAGGCGGTCATCAGCCCGCCCACCGTCACCGCACCCACCTCCTGGAAGTACCAGTTGCAGCTGACGTGGCCCGGGACGGGCGCAAAGGCTGGACGGCGCCGGTCCACCGCCTCCAGCTCGGAGGTGTCAAGGTCCACCGCCTCGGCCAGGGCCAACGCGTCCGCGCCGTAGCGGCTCCAGACGCTCGCCGGTCGGGGCGCCGGCGCGGCGCCCCGCTCAGGCCGCCTGAACAAGCGCTGCATGGGAGGGCTCCTTGGCCAGGGTCAGGCCGCCGCCGGCGGCGAGGGTCAGGTAGGGGTGCAGGTAGCGGCGGCCCTCGCCGATCAGGCCCTGGCCCGATGCGGGCGGGATCGCGCCCGTGGTCAGGATCGCCCGCGCATTGGGGTCGACCACCCCACGCCCAGCCTCGCCCCGCTCCTCCACCAGGAGCTGGCAGGCCTGGTGGAAGCGTTCGCGCCACCCGCCCGCCGGGACCGCCGCGAGCGCGCGGCGCGCGTCGGCGGTGCGGAGCGCGAGAAGGTGAGGGCTGGCGGCCTCCACGTTGCGGTGCCACAGCGTGCCCCCGAACAGGCTCCAGGACCGCAGCGCCTCGCCCCGGAACAGCGGATGGGCCACGCCGGCTTCGTCGACCACGCAGCCCGCCTCGACCACCCGGTCGTCCTGCTCCACGGTGACGCCGGAGGCGAAGGCGATCGGCCCTTCCGCGCCGAGCCAGCCGGCGAACTGGTCCAGCGCGCCGGGCGTGCAGACGAGGAGACCGCCGTCGAGAAAGAGGGTGACGGACTCCGGGGCGGCGTCGAGCAGGGTCAGGCACGCGGTCATCGGATCGCCGCCGAGGATCGGGACGAGCCGACACCAGGACGGGATCGGCGCCGCCCGCCGCCGTCGGCTCGACGCGAAGCGCCAGCGCTGCTCCGGCGTCAGCAGAACGTCGACGGCCGCGAAGGCCGACCTCTCGCGTCCCAGATGGCGGATCAGGGTCCCTAGCGTCTCCGGGTCGCCGGAGCCGAACACCACCACCCGCACCGGCGCGACCTTGCGCCAGCGAAGCCGGAACCCTGTCTCCGCATTGGCCTCGAAGCGCCCGGGCAGGTTCACGCGCCCGGCGTGGCGCTCCAGGCTGCGAAGCTGGGCGGCGAGCGCATAGGGCTTGGCCTGCAGCCCGGAAGCGGTGGAGGCGGCATGGACGCGCCAGCTGTAGCCCACCCCGGCCACGCGCCGGATGCAGGACGCCTTCTCGGTGGCGCGCAGGAAGAGGTCCCAGTCCTGCGCGCCGTCCACGCCCAGGGCCCAGCCGCCGATCGTCGCCATCAGGTCGGCGCGGATCAGGTTCAGGCGGGTCAAGTAGTTGACCGAGTAGAGCATCTCCGGGCTCCACTCGGGCTTGAACAGCGGCTGATGGTGGCGGTCGCCGCCCTCCGACAGGTTCTCCTTGTCGCTGTAGAGGAAGTCCGCGCGGGGCTCCGCGGCGATGGCGGCCGCCATACGCGCCAGCGCGGGCGGCGGCAGCTCGTCGTCATGGTCCAGCAGCGCGATCCAGGCGCCGCGCGCCAGCTCCAGGGCGGCGTTGGAGTTGCCGGAGATGCCGTAGTTGTCGTCCAGGAGCTTGAGCCGGATGCGGGCGTCGCGCCTGGCGAGCGTTTGCAGGAAGCGGAGGTTGGCCAGCCCCGCGCCGCTGAGGCGATCCGGGTCGGCGAAGGCGATGCAGGCTTCCCAGTCCTGGTAGGTCTGCGCCCGCAGCGACTTCAGCGTGGCGCGCAGGAAGCGAGGCTCGACCTTGTAGACGGGCAGCACCACGCTGATCAGCGGCCCGCGTGCGGGTGCGGGCGCGCGCCGGTCGAGGCCCGGTTCGACCCGCTCGCGCCACACCTGGTAGAGATCGGCCAGGCCCAGCATCTGCTTCAGCGGCGGGGGTTCGCGGGCGAGGTCCTCCGCGTCCAGCACGCGCGCCCGCTCCGCCTGGAGCCAGGCGTCAACCACCCGGTTCACCCATTGGGCCAGGCTCCAGGGCAGCGAGCCCGGCTTGGCGTGGCGCAGCCGCAGCACGCGCAGCAGCCGCGCCACCTTCAGGCTGATGTCGCTCTCGTTCCACCAGCTGCCACCGGGGGTCGTGCGCATCAGCGCCACGGTGGCCTCCAGCCGCTCGATCTCGGCGCGCTGACGGCGCACCACGGCGTCCAGTTCGGTGATGCGCGGCTGCATCGCCACGGGCAGGCGGGGCGACATCAGGAC
>CAXUCS010000020.1:0-17645 GCA_964249365.1 uncultured Caulobacteraceae bacterium
GTGGGGAGGCGCGCGCCCAGGACCGGGCGGCGCAGGTCCAGGTGGAGCACGCCGCAGCCCGGCTGCTCGTGATCGCCGAACCCCGCTCCAACGTCTCCGTCACCATCGCCCATGGCCCAAGCCGCCTGCCGCCGCTCATCGTTCGCCAGGAGAACGGCCGGTTGATCGTGGAGGGAGGGCTGGAGCGGCCGTTCGGCCTCGGCGGGGGGCACATCGAATGCCGCGGGTCGATCGGCGGCGGGACCTTATCGGTGGAGGTAGCCGGCGTGGGCCGCGTCGCCTACCGCGACCTGCCGATGATCACCGCCCGCGTGCCGCTGGACGCGCGCCTGTCGGCCGAGGGCGCCGTCTACGGCCAGGTCGGCGCGGCGCGCACGCTCCGTCTCGCCAGTTCAGGCTGCGGGGACTGGGCGCTCGGGCCCGTCCAGGGGCGCCTGGACGTGGTGGTGAGCGGGTCCGGCGACGTCCAGGGCGCCGACGCCGGTTCGCTGCAGACCCAGGTCGTCGGGTCCGGCGACCTGCGGCTCTCCCGCGTGCGTGACGGGGCCACGGTGGCGCTCGGCGGTTCGGGGGACGCCAGCGCCGCGGCCGTCCCGGGCGCGCTGCAGATCGCCGTCTCCGGCTCGGGCGACCTGACCGTGGACCGGATCGCCGGGCCGGTCCGCGCCGAGCTTTCCGGCTCGGGCGACGTGAACCTTCGGAGCGGCCGCGCCCCCAGCCTGGAGGTCCGCAACTCGGGCTCGTCCACCTTCGATTTCGGCGGCGACGCCGGGCGGGTTCAGGCGGCGAGCGCCGGGTCGGGCGACATCCGCATAGCCCATGCGGCCGGCCCCGTCAGCCGGGCGAGTTCGGGCAGCGGCGACATCGAAGTGGGGCGCTGAGGGGCGCGCCCGGCCAAGCCGCGCCTCAGCCCGCCTGGGTCGCGCCGTCCTCGCGGAGCGCCTCGTTCACCGCCTGGTTTGAGCCCTCGCCCTGGCGGGCCATCTTCTCCATCACGACCGGGAGCAGCCGGGCGATGATGGGCAGGAGCGGAGCCAGGGGCAGCCCCGTGCAGCTCGCCAGGAACTTCGCCTGGTCGCTGGTGAGCAGGCGCTGCACTTCTTCGCTGGTCAGCGGCTGCTTTGGCCCGTCTCCGACCCAGCTCCTCGCCTTGTCGCCGATGCCGGCCTGGTCGCATTGGCGCATCAGGTGCTCCAGGCCCATCTGGCCGCCCTGCGAGTCCAGCAGGCTCTTCAGCGCCGCCCCGGCCTTCTCCTCCACGCCGGTGGAGGCCAGCACCTTGTCCCGAAGCCCGCCCAGAAAGCCCGCCATCCCTGTCTCCTTTGATCAGGCGAAGATAGGATCATAGCATGCCACATCGCCGGCGGGCTGCCGAACGCAGACGAACAGGCCGTCAAGCCTGATGTGCGCCTGACTTATGACGTACGAGACGTCAGGCGGGTCTGTGATCCTGGGCTGCAAGAACCGGAGAACCGAGGCATTTGGCGAAGGGCGGTCGCTCCGGGAGTTCTCCGGTTTCGAGCGGCAGGCCCGGAAGCGACGACAATCTGGATGCCGCCGAAGGCCTGGGGACCAGTACGCTCTTCCAAGCTACGGATTGAGGCGGCTGGGATGTGACGCACGGCCCCTACAGCACATGCTGTCGGCGTCGGCAGACCGCGCCTGAGCGCGGGTCGGCCCGTGGCAAGCGGACGCCCCGCCATCCGTCACGCCCTTCAAGCGGCGCTTGACCTTCCCTGTCGGTATCGGCATAAACCGCCCTCCGTTGAATCGGCCGTAGGCGCTCGTCGCCTAGACGCGGTTCGCGAAGCGTCCTCCAAAGCGCGTTGTTCGCGCGGGGAGGGTCTAAGGGGCTCTCGCAGGCGACCTGCGCGGGGCCCCTTCGTTTTGCGGCTCGCTGCGTTGCACGGCCCGGTCCGGCGGATCGGTAGGGTGGCGTTCGGGACGCAGGTACGCCCAGGTTCGCAGGGCCTGGGTTTCGGTCTTTGAACTGTACGGCGTGAACGGGCGCGAGGACGGCATCGGTATGGATCGTCAGAACATTCGCATACGCCTCAAGGCGTTCGATCATCGCGTGCTGGACCATTCCACCCGCGAGATCGTTCAGACCGCCAAGCGGACGGGGGCGACCATCCGCGGCCCGATCCCGCTGCCGACCAAGCTGGAGAAGTTCACCGTCCTGCGCTCGCCGCACATCGACAAGAAGAGCCGCGAACAGTTCGAAATCCGCACGCACAAGCGCGTGCTCGACATCGTCGATCCGACCCCGCAGACCGTCGACGCGCTGATGAAGCTCGACCTGTCGGCGGGCGTCGACGTCGAAATCAAGCTCTGAGGAGCCGGACAGAGATGCGCACCGGCGTGATCGCCAAGAAACTCGGCATGACCCGCTTTTTCGACGAAGCGGGCCAGCACGTGCCTGTGACCGTGCTGTCGCTCGACGGCTGCCAGGTCGTCGCCCAGAAGACGGCGGAGAAGGACGGCTATGTCGCGCTCCAGCTCGGCGCGGGGGCGAAGAAGGCCAAGAACACCTCCAAGGCCATGCGCGGCCACTTCGGAAAGGCCAGCGTGGAGCCGAAGCGCTTCCTCGGCGAGTTCCGGGTCAGCGAGGACAGCCTGATCGAGGTGGGTGCTGAGCTCACCGCCGACCATTACGTCGCCGGCCAGAAGGTGGACGTGCAGGGCGTCACCATCGGCAAGGGCTTCGCCGGCGGCATGAAGCGCTGGAACTTCGGCGGGCTGCGCGCGACGCACGGTGTTTCGCTGTCCCACCGCTCGCTCGGCTCCACGGGCCAGCGCCAGGATCCCGGCAAGACCTTCAAGGGCAAGAAGATGGGCGGCCACCTGGGCGTAGAGACGGTGACCACCCAGAACCTCACCGTCTGGCGGGTCGATGCGGAGCGCGGCCTGATCATGATCAAGGGTGCGGTGCCCGGCTCCGAGGGCGGCTACGTCAAGGTCAGCGACGCGGTGAAGAAGGCGCTCCACGCCGATGCGCCCCGGCCCGGCGGCTTCCGCGCGGCCGGCGCGGCGCCCGCGGCCGAGGCCATCCCTGACGCCCCCGCCAGCGAGGGGGCGCAGTAGCCATGAAGCTCAACGTCATCACCCTGGGCAACGACCAGGCCGGCGAGATCGACCTGTCGGACGCGGTGTTCGGCATCGACGAGATCCGGGCCGACATCCTGCAGCGCTGCGTGACCTGGCAGCTCGCCAAGCGCCGCGCCGGCACCCACAAGATTAAGACCCGCAACGAAGTCGCCCGTACGGGCAAGAAGATGTACAAGCAGAAGGGCACCGGCGGCGCCCGTCACGGCTCGCGCAAGGCGGCCCAGTTCGTCGGCGGCGCCAAGACCCACGGTCCCGTGGTGCGTTCCCACGCCTTCGACCTGCCCAAGAAGGTCCGCGCGCTGGCGCTGCGCCACGCGCTCTCGTCCAAGGCCAAGACCGGCTCCATCGTGGTGCTCGACCACGCGGCGCTGGAGGCGCCCAAGACCTCGGCGCTGAAGGCGCAGTTCGAGACGCTGGGGCTGAGGAACGCCCTGGTGATCGCCGGGCCCGAGGTGGATGGCAACTTCGGCCTCGCCGCCCGCAACCTGCCCCATGTGGATGTGCTGCCGAACGCGGGGCTTAACGTCTACGACGTGCTCCGCCGCGACACCCTGGTGCTGACCCGCTCGGCGGTGGAGGCCATCGAGGCGCGCTTCGCCGGCGAGAGCGTTCACGAGCAGAAGGAAGCCGCCTGATGGCCGCGACCGCCCGCCACTACGACGTGATCCTTAGCCCCCACATCACGGAAAAGGCGACGATCCTCTCCGAGCAAAACAAGGTCGTGTTCAAGGTGGCCGAAGACGCCACCAAGGACGAGATCGCCTCTGCGGTCGAGGAGCTGTTCAAGGTCAATGTTCTCAAGGTCAACACGGTGGTGACCAAGGGCAAGGTGAAGCGGTTCCGCGGCATCGTCGGCCGGCGTTCCGACGTGAAGAAGGCGATCGTGACGCTGGCCGCCGGCCAGTCCATCGACGTCACGACCGGCCTGTAAGGAGCGAAACCTATGGCGCTCAAGACCTACAACCCCACCTCCGCCGGCCAGCGCGGCCTGGTGCTGGTCGACCGCAGCGAGCTGCACAAGGGCCGCCCGGAGAAGTCGCTCGTCGAGGGGCTGACCAAGTCCGGCGGGCGCGGCGGCGGCGGCCGGGTGGCGGTGCGCTTCCGCGGCGGCGGGGCCAAGCGGCTGTACCGCCAGGTCGACTTCAAGCGGCGCAAGTGGAACGTGCCGGCGACCGTGGAGCGGCTGGAGTACGACCCCAACCGCTCGGCCTTCATCGCGCTCATCCGCTACGCCGACGGCGAGCTCTCCTACATCATCGCGCCGCAGCGCCTGAAGGCGGGCGACGAGGTGGTGGCGGGCGAGCGCGTGGACGTGAAGCCCGGCAACGCCATGCCGCTTCGCGGGATGCCGGTCGGGACCATCATCCACAACGTCGAGCTGAAGCCCGAGAAGGGCGCCCAGATGGCCCGCTCCGCCGGCGCCTACGCCCAGCTGGTCGGCCGCGACGCCGGCTACGCCCAGATCCGCCTCGGCTCGGGCGAGCTCCGCATGGTGCTGGACGGCTGTATGGCCAGCATCGGCGCGGTCTCCAACCCCGACCATATGAACCAGAACTACGGCAAGGCCGGCCGGGTGCGCCACATGGGCTTCCGCCCACACGTACGCGGCGTGGCCATGAACCCGGTCGACCACCCCCACGGCGGCGGCGAGGGCAAGACCTCCGGCGGGCGCCACCCGGTCACGCCCTGGGGCAAGCCGACCAAGGGCAGGAAGACTCGCACCAACCAGGAGACGGACAAGTTCATCATCCGCTCCCGCCATGCTCGGAAGGCCCGCTAAGCGATGACGCGCTCCCTCTGGAAAGGCCCGTTCGTCGACGGCTACCTGCTGGCCAAGGCCGACCGCGCCCAGGACTCCGGCCGCAAGGACGTGATCAAGACCTGGTCGCGCCGTTCCACCATCATGCCCCAGTTCGTGGGCCTGACCTTCGGCGTCTACAACGGGCAGAAGCACGTGCCGGTGATGGTCAGCGAAGACATGGTCGGACACAAGCTCGGCGAGTTCGCGCCGACCCGCACCTTCTACGGCCACGCGGCCGACAAGAAGGCCAAGCGGAGGTAGGGCGATGAGCAAGCAAGCCAAACCCCGCCGCGTCTCGGACACCTCGGCCATGGCCAAGGTCGCCTCGTTGCGCACCAGCCCGCGCAAGCTGAACCTGGTCGCCCAGTCGATCCGCGGCCTGCCCGTCCAGCGCGCGCTGAACGAACTGGAGTTCAGCCCCAAGCGCATCGCCGTCGACGTGCGCAAGGCGCTCTACTCCGCCATCTCCAATGCCGAGAACAACCACAACCTCGACATCGACCAGCTGGTCGTGGCCGAGGCCTATGTCGGCAAGAACCTGATGATGAAGCGTTTCTCCGCCCGTGCCCGAGGTCGCGCCGCGCGCATCGAGAAGCCCTTCTCGGAGATCACCATAGTGGTCCGTGAACACGCCGAGGCCGTCGCATAATGGGACAGAAGGTCAATCCGATCGGGTTCCGCCTCGGCGTCAACCGGACCTGGGACAGCCGCTGGTTCGCGGACGGGGCCGACTACGCGCGGCTCCTTCATCAGGACATCAAGATCCGTGCCTGGCTGAAGGCGCGGCTGAAGCAGGCCGGCGTGTCGCGCATCATCATCGAGCGCCCGCACAGGAAATGCCGCATCACCATTTACGCCGCCCGTCCCGGCGTGATCATCGGCAAGAAGGGCGCCGACATCGACAAGCTCCGCAAGGACCTGCAGGGCCAGACGGAGAGCGAGGTGTTCCTGAACATCGTGGAGATCAGGAAGCCCGAGACGGACGCCCAACTGGTGGCCGAGTCCATCGCCCAGCAGCTTGAGCGTCGTATCGCTTTCCGTCGCGCCATGAAGCGCTCGATGCAGGCGGCCATGCGTTTGGGCGCCAAGGGGGTGCGGATCAACGTCTCCGGCCGCCTCGGCGGGGCCGAGATCGCGCGGATGGAATGGTACCGGGAGGGGCGCGTGCCGTTGCACACGCTGCGGGCCGACATCGACTACGGCTTCACCGAAGCCGAGACCACCTACGGCATGATCGGCGTGAAGGTGTGGGTCTTTAAGGGTGAGGTGCTTGAGCACGACCCGATGTCCCAGGACAAGCGCTGGGCTCTCGAAGCCACGGGTCCGGCCGGAGACGGCGACCGCCGGGACCGCGACCGGGGTCCTCGGGGCGCCCGGCGTGACCGCGGCGGCGGTGGCGACCGCAGCGGTCCGTCCGACACGCCGGCGCCTCAGGCGTAGGGGTGGTCTGAGATGCTGCAACCCAAGAAGACCAAGTACCGCAAGCAGTTTAAGGGCCGCATCCACGGCGCGTCCAAGGGCGGCTTCGGTCTGAACTTCGGCTCCTACGGCCTGAAGGCCCAGGAGCCGGAGCGCGTCACCGCCCGCCAGATCGAGGCCGCCCGCCGCGCCATCACCCGCCAGATGAAGCGCCAGGGCCGGGTGTGGATCCGCATCTTCCCCGACGTGCCCGTGACCGGCAAGCCGGCGGAGGTCCGCATGGGCTCGGGCAAGGGCGCGATCGACCACTGGGCCGCCCGTGTGGCGCCCGGTCGGATCATGTTCGAGATCGATGGCGTGCCGGACGACGTGGCTCGGGAAGCCCTGCGCCTCGGGGCCGCCAAGCTGCCGATCCGCACCAAGGTGGTGACCCGGCTTGACGCCGGCGTGCTGACCGAGACGACCGCCGAAGCGGAGGCCGCGTGATGAAGATGCAGGACGTTCGCGGCCTCTCCGCCGACCAGCTTGCCGATAACCTGCTCGAGCTGAAGCGCGAGCAGTTCAACCTTCGCTTCCAGGCGGCCACCGGCCAGCTGGAGAAGCCCCACCGCGTGAACGCGATCCGCAAGGATATCGCGCGTATCAAGACCCAGCTGCGCTCAAGCGCGGCTGTGGCCGAATAGGAGCCGCCTATGCCCAAGCGTATCCTGGAAGGCGTGGTCGTCTCCGACAAGGGCGACAAGACCGTGGTGGTGAAGGTCGAGCGGACCTTCCTGCACCCCGTACTGAAGAAGACCGTTCGCCGGTCCAAGAAGTACCACGCCCACGACGAGGCCAACACCTACAAGGCCGGCGACTTGGCCCGCATCATCGAGTGCGCGCCGAAGTCCAAGCTGAAGACCTGGGAGGTCCTGCCGAAGGACGTGGCCCAGGCTTCGGCCGCCTGAGGTCACAATGCGGACGCAGCTGACGAAAGGGCCGCGCCGCCGGGTCATGTATGTCGAGAGCAAGGGCGGCTCGATCGACGGCGTGCAGGGCCGGATAGGTTGGGTCAGCTTCTCCAAGACTGGCCAGACTGTGTATTACCGCGGACGTACGCTGCAGAGGGGCGGCGGAGTCAGCGGCAACTTCTTCGACGTGGAGTCTGGAGAGGAATACTGGGTGTCTGGAGTGAAGCAGCGCGGGTCGAACACTCATCCCGTAGAGCGAGGTATTCGGGTTGAGGTCGATCCGGACGCGGTTGAGGAATATGAGGCTATACGGTCGCCTGAGAGCGGCCAAAGTGGTACGAAGCTAGTGTTAGAAAAGGTCTGAACCCATGATTCAGATGCAGACTAACCTGGACGTCGCCGATAATTCAGGCGCGCGCCGGGTCATGTGCATCAAGGTGCTGGGCGGCGCAAAGCGCCGTTACGCCAGCGTCGGCGACGTCATCGTGGTCTCCGTCAAGGAGGCCATCCCGCGCGGCCGCGTCAAGAAGGGCGACGTGCTGCGCGCCGTCGTCGTGCGGACCGCCAAGGACATCGCCCGCAAGGACGGCTCGGTGATCCGCTTCGACAAAAGCGCCGCGGTGATCGTCAACAAGTCCAACGAGCCGGTGGGCACCCGCATCTTCGGGCCGGTCCCTCGCGAACTGCGTGCGAAGAACCACATGAAGATCATCTCGCTCGCCCCTGAGGTGCTGTGATGGCCGCCAAGATCAAGAAGGGCGACACGGTCGTCCTTCTCACCGGCAAGGACAAGAACAAGCAGGGCAAGGTCCTGCGCGTGTTCCCCAAGGAGGAGCGCGTGCTGGTGGAGGCGCTGAACATGGTGAGCCGCCACACCAAGGCCTCCCAGACCGATCCGCAGGGCGGGATCAAGCGCAAGGAAGCGCCGATCCACGTCTCCAACGTCGCCATCGTCGACTCGCAGGGCAAGGCGACGCGCGTCGGCTTCCGCATGGAAGGCGACAAGAAGGTCCGGTTCGCGAAGACGACCGGCGAGGTGATCCATGGCTAAGACTCCGAACAAGGGCTCCGCTGGCCGGGGCCGCGGCCCCGCGGTCGGCGCGGGTGTGGACGCGCCCGTCACCGAGATCGACAAGACGGGCTACGAGCCGCGCATGAAGACGGTCTACAAGGATCGCGTGCGCGCCGCCATGCGCGAGAAGTTCGGCTACACCAACGAGATGCAGGTCCCCCGCATCGAGAAGATCGTGCTGAACATGGGCATCGGCGAAGCGGTCACCGACTCCAAGAAGACGGTCGCCGCCATGAAGGACCTGGCCGCCATAGCCGGCCAGAAGCCCGTGTCGACCAAGGCCAGGAAGTCCATCGCCGGCTTCAAGCTGCGCGAGAACATGGTGGTCGGGGCGAAGGTCACGCTTCGCAAGGACCGCATGTACGAGTTCCTGGACCGGCTGATCACGGTCGCACTGCCGCGGGTCAAGGATTTCCGCGGCTTAAAGCCCACCAGCTTCGATGGGCGCGGCAACTACGCCATGGGCCTGAAGGAGCACATCGTGTTCCCCGAGATCAACTACGACGAGATCGACCAGATGTGGGGCATGGACATCATCGTCTGCACCACGGCGAAGAACGACGAAGAGGCGCGCCAGCTCCTCCGGGAGTTCAACTTCCCGTTCACCCAGCAAGGCGCGGGGAACTAAGACATGGCCAAGAAGAGCGCCATCAACCGCAACGAGGCGGTGAGGAAGAAGGTCAAGCAGTACGCCGCCAGGCGCGCCGAACTGAAGGCCGTAGCGAACGACGAGAGCCGTGCGCTGGAGGAGCGTTTCGACGCGCGCCTCAAGCTGGCCGAACTGCCGCGCAGCTCCTCGCCGACGCGGATCCGCAACCGATGCGACGTCACCGGCCGGCCGCGCGCCTACTATCGCAAGCTCAAGATGAGCCGGATCGCGTTGCGCGAACTCGGCTCGCTCGGCCAGGTGCCGGGCCTCGTCAAGTCCAGCTGGTAAGGGGAGGGGAGCCATGTCCTTCAACGATCCCCTGAGCGACATGATCGCTCGCATCAAGAACGCCGCCGAGCGCAAGCGCTCCAAGGTGTCAACGCCCGCGTCCAAGCTTCGCGGCCGCGTGCTCGACGTGCTGGAGCACGAGGGCTACATCCGCGGCTATGCGCTCGTGGAGGAGCCCGGCCGTCATCCCGAGTTCGAGATCGAGCTGAAGTATTTCGATGGTGAGCCCGTCATCGTGGAGATCAGCCGGGTGTCCAAGCCGGGCCGTCGCGTCTATTCCTCCATCGGCGATCTCAAGCCGGTGAAGAACGGGCTCGGCATCTCCATCCTGTCCACGTCCAAGGGCGTGATGAGCGACCAGTCCGCGCGCGCCGAGAACGTCGGCGGCGAAGTCCTGTGCCGCGTCTACTGAGGCGATAGCGCATGTCCCGTATCGGTAAGAAGGCTATCGCGGTGCCCTCCGGCGTCACGGTGACGCTGAGCGGCCAGTCGGTCGCGGTGAAGGGCCCCAAGGGTCAGCTCAGCCACACCGTGCCCGACGAGATCACCGTCTCGCAGGGCGACGGCCAGGTGACGCTCGCCCCGACCAGCGACAGCCAGCGCGCCAACGCCATGTGGGGCCTGTCGCGCTCGCTGGTCTCCAACATGGTGGAGGGCGTCACCAAGGGCTATGAGGAGACGCTGGAGCTGGTGGGCGTCGGCTATCGCGCGGCCATGAAGGGCAAGAACCTTTCGCTCCAGCTCGGCTTCAGCCACGACATCGACTTCCCGCCGCCGGACGGCATCGCCTTCGCCTCCGCGCGCCCGACGGAGATCAAAATCTCCGGCATCGACAAGCAGATGGTCGGAGAGGTCGCGGCCCGCATCCGCCGCATCCGTCCGCCCGAGCCCTACAAGGGCAAGGGCGTGCGCTACGCCGGCGAGAAGGTCCGGCGCAAGGAAGGCAAGAAGAAGTAGGTCATGGCGCTCACTCCCCGCGACATCCACCGCCGCCGCTCCGAGCGCAACCGCATCCGCCTCAAGGCGGTCGGCGGCGGGCGCGTGCGCCTGTCGGTGCACCGTTCCTCCAAGCACATCTACGCCCAGGTCATCGACGACGCCAAGGGCGTGACGCTCGCCGCCGCCTCCTCGCTGGAGAGCGGCGAGGGCGCGCCCGAGAAGGGCTCCGACAAGGCCGCCGCGGCCGCCGTCGGCAAGCTGGTGGCCGAGCGCGCCCGCGCCGCCGGGGTCGAGACGGTGGTCTTCGACCGGGGCGGTTTCGTCTTCCACGGCCGGGTCAAGGCCCTGGCCGACGCCGCGCGTGAAGCCGGCCTGCAGTTCTGAGGACAAGAGCCCATGCCTCCTCCCAACCAGGATCGCCGCGACCGTCGCCCCCGCGACGGCGAGGAGCGCGACGGCGACATCGTCGAGAAGCTGGTCCACATCAACCGCGTGGCCGCCACCGTTAAGGGCGGACGCCGCTTCTCCTTCGCCGCCCTGATGGTGGTCGGCGACGGCAAGGGCCGCGTCGGCTTCGGCCACGGCAAGGCGCGCGAAGTGCCGGAAGCCATCCGCAAGGCGACCGAGGAAGCCAAGAAGACCATGATCCGCGTGCCGCTGCGCGAGAGCCGCACCCTGCACCACGACGGCGCGGGCCGTCACGGCGCGGGCAAGGTGACGCTGCGCGCCGCGCCTCCGGGCACCGGCGTGATCGCCGGCGGCCCGATGCGCGCGGTGCTGGAGACGCTCGGCGTCCACGACGTGGTGGCCAAGTCGATCGGCTCGTCCAACCCCTACAACATGATCCGCGCCACCTTCGACGCCTTGAAGGCCCAGTCCTCGCCCCGCCAGATCGCCGCCAAGCGTGGCAAGAAGGTCTCCGACGTGCTCGGCCGGCGCGCCGACGGCGCCTCCTCGCCCGAAGCGGTGGAGGGCTGAAGATGGCGACCGTGATCGTGAAGCAGACGGGCAGCCCGATCCGCCGCGAGAAGGACCAGCGCGCCACCTTGAAGGGCCTCGGCCTGGACAAGCTCGGTCGCGTGTCGGAACTTCAGGACACACCCGAGGTGCGGGGCATGATCCGCAAGGTCGCCCACATGGTCGTGGTGGAGAACGAGGGCTGAACCCCAAACCGCCATCCCGGATAAGCGGCGGGGCCGCTCATCCGGGACCCGGCAGCTCAACGGGTGAAGCCGCTGGATCCCGGCTCTCCGCTTCGCGGCGGCCGGGATGACAGGTGTTACTGTTGATCACAGCCGAGTCAGACCGACGGTCTGGCGTTAGCCTCCAAGGAGCAGGCCCATGAAGCTGAACGAACTCGCCGACAACGAAGGCGCCCACAAGAAGCGGATGCGCGTCGGCCGGGGCGAAGGCTCCGGCAAGGGCAAGACCGGCGGCCGCGGCGTGAAGGGCCAGACGTCCCGCACCGGCCACGGCATGAAGGGCTTCGAGGGCGGCCAGATGCCGCTCCACATGCGCATGCCCAAGCGTGGCTTCAACAATCCCTTCGCCAAGGACTACGCCGAGGTGAACCTCTGGCGCATCGCCAAGGCGATCGAGGCCGGCAAGCTGGACGCGGCCGCCCCGATCACCGCGGCCGAGCTGAAGGCCGCCGGCGTGATCCGCCGCGAGCTGGACGGCGTGCGCCTGCTCGGCCACGGCGAGGTCTCCGCCCCGCTGACCCTGACCGTGCACTCCGCCACCGCGTCCGCCCGCCAGGCGATCGAAGCGGCCGGCGGCACGCTGACCGAGACGCGGCCGGTCGTGGTGGAGACGGCCGCGGCCTGACCGTCTGTTCTCCTCCCCTGCGTAGCGGGGAGGAGAACCATGCGAAGCATGGTGGAGGGAGCGTCCGCGGTGCGCTCCCTCCGTCACGACGGCTAGCGCCGCCGCGCCGCCTCCCCCGTTGCTCGGAGGGGAGAGCAGACGGAGCGGCATCCTCAACGCTCGCCAACCCGGCCCCCGTGCTCTATCTCTGATCCGTGACCAGCCACCTCTGGGCGGCTCGGCGTACTAAGGACCACCCCATGGCTTCGGCGGCGGAACAGCTCGCGGCGAACATGAACTTCGGCGCCTTCCAGAAGGCGACCGACTTGCACAAGCGGCTGTGGTTCACGCTCGGCGCGCTGATCGTCTACCGTCTGGGCACCTACGTCCCGATCCCGGGCGTGAACATCGGGGCCTTCGCCCATGCCTTCAGCGGGCAGTCGAAGGGCATCCTTGGCATGTTCAACATGTTCTCGGGCGGCGCGGTGCAGCGCATGGCCGTCTTCTCGCTGAACGTCATGCCCTACATCTCGGCCTCCATCATCGTGCAGCTGATGAGCACCATGTACCCGCCCTGGGAGAAGCTGAAGAAGGAATCCCAGGCCGGCCAGAAGCAGCTGAACCAATACACCCGCTACCTGACCGTGATCCTGGCGCTGGTGCAGTCGTTCGGCATCGCACAGGGGCTGCTCCATGCGCAGAACGTGGTCGACAATCCCGGCGTCTTCTTCCTGATCTCCACCATGGCGACGCTGACAGGCGGCACGCTGTTCCTGATGTGGCTCGGCGAGCAGATGACGACGCGCGGCGTCGGCAATGGCACCAGCCTGATCATCTTCGCCGGCATCGTGGCCAACATGCCGACCGCCATCTGGCAGATGATCACCGAGACCCAGACCGGCCAGATGAGCGCCTTCGCCTTCTTCGGCATCATCGCCCTGGCGGTCGCCGCGGTGCTGTTCATCGTCTTCATCGAGCGGTCGCAGCGTCGGCTCCTTGTGCAGTACCCCAAGCGCCAGGTCGGCAACCGCATGTACGGCGGCGACAGCTCCTTCCTGCCCTTGAAGGTCAACACCTCCGGCGTGATCCCGCCGATCTTCGCCTCCTCCCTGCTCCTGCTTCCGACCACGGTCCTGGGCATGGTGGCGGGGGGCGGCGCCCCGCCGAAGTGGGCGCCCTGGCTGCCGGCCGTGGTGGGCTCGATCAGCCGCGGGCACCCGCTCTACCTCGTGCTCTACGGCTCGATGATCCTCTTCTTCACCTTCTTCTACACCTCCATCGTGTTCAACCCGGAGGAGACGGCGGAGAACCTCAGGAAGTACGGCGGCTTTCTGCCGGGCATCCGGCCGGGCAAGCGCACCGCCGACTACCTGGACTTCGTGCTGACGCGGCTGACGGTGATCGGGGCGGCCTATATCGCCTTCGTCTGCCTGGTGCCGGAGGCGATCAACGGCTCCAACCCCTCGGCCCAGATCATCGGCGGCACCTCCATCCTGATCACCGTGACGGTGATGATGGACACGGTGACCCAAATCCAGTCGCACCTGCTCGCCCACCAGTATGAAGGGCTGATGAAGAAGTCCCGCGGCGGGCGTGGCGGAGGGATGGCGATGCGGCCGCGGGTCGCGGCGCGATGAACCTGATCCTGTTCGGCCCCCCGGCGGCGGGCAAGGGCACCCAGGCCCAGCGGCTGGTGAGCGAACGGAACATGGTCCAGCTCTCCACCGGCGACATGCTGCGCGCCGCCATCGCCTCGGGCTCGGACCTCGGCGCGCGGGTAGCCGGCATCATGGACCGGGGCGAGCTCGTCTCCGACGAGATCGTGATCGAGCTGATCGGGGAGCATCTGCCGGCGGCGGAGGCGGCGGGCGGCGCCATCTTCGACGGCTTCCCGCGAACGGTCGCCCAGGCGCATGCGCTCGACGCCATGCTCTCCCATCGCCGCAGCCAGATCGACGTGGTGCTGCGGCTTGTGGTGGACCACCATGCACTGCTGCACCGGATCGGCAAGCGGTTCGCCGAACAGGGGCGCCCGGACGACAACCCCGCGGTGTTCGAGACGCGGCTCTCCGCCTACGCCGCCCAGACCGCGCCGCTCCTCCCCTACTACGAGCTGCAGGGCAAGCTGGTGGAGCTGGACGGCATGGCCGACATCGCCAGCGTCTCCCGCCAGATCGATGCGGCGCTGGCGCGGGTCGACGGCGAGCGCACGGCCTGAGCGGAAGGTTCCCGACCGGGCGGATATTCTCCACGCCATGCCTTGAGCAAAGGTTGACTGCCGCGCCGGCCCGCCTATAACCACGCATTCCGCGAAAGGGCGCGACCGTGCGCCGGCTCCCCGTCCGGGCGAGACCGGGGGCGTTCGCGTTCGCCCGTGCGCGACGAGGAGAGATCGAGCGTGGCCCGCATCGCAGGCGTCAACATCCCGACCAACAAGCGCGTCGAAGTCGCGCTCCAGTACATCCACGGCATCGGGGCCTTCCGCGCCAAGGAGATCATGGAGACGGTCGGGATCGACGTCGCCCGTCGGGTGAACGAGCTGACCGACGCCGAGGTGTTGCAGATCCGCGAGGCGATCGACCGCGACTACAGCGTGGAAGGCGACCTGCGCCGGGAGGTGTCGGTCAACATCAAGCGGCTGCAGGACCTCGCCAGCTACCGCGGCCTGCGTCACCGGCGGGGGCTTCCGGTCCGCGGCCAGCGCACCCACACCAACGCCCGCACCCGCAAGGGCCCGGCCAAGCCGATCGCCGGCAAGAAGAAGTAAGGGCAGGCACCGCCGATGGCCAAGGACACCACGCGCGTCAAGAAGCGCGAGCGCAAGAACATCACCTCCGGCGTCGCGCACGTGAACGCCAGCTTCAACAACACCATGATCACCATCACCGACGCCCAGGGCAACACCATTTCCTGGTCGTCGTCCGGCACCATGGGCTTCAAGGGATCGCGCAAGTCGACCCCCTACGCGGCTCAGGTCGCCGCCGAGGACGCCGGCCGCAAGGCCATGGAGCACGGGGTCAAGACGCTGGAGGTGAACGTGGCCGGACCGGGATCGGGGCGCGAGTCGGCGCTGCGCGCCCTGCAGGCCGTGGGCTTCTCCATCACCGCCATCCGCGACGTGACGCCCATCCCGCATAACGGCTGCCGACCGCCCAAGCGCCGCCGGGTCTGATCCTCTAGCCCCGCCTGATTTGAGCGAGCGTCGAGCCCCCCGGTCCTCGGATCGGAATGGGGCCGGCGCTCGAACCCCGTTCGAGAGACGATCGTGATCGAAAGAAACTGGCAAGACCTGATCCGTCCCGAGAAGCCGCAGATCGAGACCGGCATCGACAAGGACCGTAAGGCCCGCATGGTGGCCGAACCGCTGGAGCGCGGCTTCGGCGTAACGCTCGGCAATTCGCTGCGCCGGGTGCTCCTGTCCTCTCTGCAAGGCGCCGCGGTGACCTCGGTCCAGATCGACGGGGTGGTGCACGAGTTCTCTTCCATCGAGGGCGTGCGCGAGGACGTCGTCGACATCATCCTCAACATCAAGCAGCTCGCGCTCCGGATGCATTCGGACGGGCCCAAGCGCATGACCTTGCGGGCCACCGGCCCGGGCCCGGTCACCGCCGGCCAGATCGAGGCGCCGTCCGACATCGAGATCCTGAACAAGAACCATGTGATCTGCACGCTCGACGACGGCGCACAGGTCCGCATCGAGTTCACCGTCCAGATCGGCAAGGGCTACGTCTCCGCCGAGCTGAACCGGCCGGAGGACGCGCCCATCGGCCTGATCGCGGTGGACAGCCTCTATTCTCCGGTGAAGCGTGTCGCCTATCGGGTCGAGCCGACCCGCCAGGGGCAGAGCCTGGACTACGACCGGCTGGTGCTGGAGATCGAGACCAACGGGGCGGTGACGCCGGTGGACGCGGTGGCCTACGCCGCGCGCATCCTGCAGGACCAGCTGCAGCTCTTCATCACCTTCGACGAGCCGAAGAAGAAGGTGCTGGACGAGGCCAAGCCCGAGCTGCCCTTCAACCCCGCTCTCCTGAAGAAGGTGGACGAGCTGGAGCTGTCGGTGCGCTCCGCCAACTGCCTGAAGAACGACAACATCGTCTATATCGGCGACCTGATCCAGAAGACGGAGGGCGAGATGCTGCGCACCCCGAACTTCGGCAGGAAGTCGCTGAACGAGATCAAGGAAGTGCTCACCGGCATGGGGCTGCACCTCGGCATGGACGTGCCGAACTGGCCGCCGGAGAACATCGAGGACCTGGCCAAGAAGTTCGAGGACCAGATCTAAGGACGATCGTAGCGGGCCTGCCGGCCATCGGGGCAGGCCCATCCACCCGCACGCGGTCCAGCCGGGCCGCCTGCTCCGCCCCCTCCCGCGTTTGGAGGGCGAGGCCTGCCAAGGAGAGGCTGAAGTCCCATGCGTCACGGTAACGCCCATCGCAAGCTCGGCCGCACCTCGGCCCACCGCGAGGCCATGTTCGCCAACATGGCCGCCAGCCTCATCAAGCACGAGCAGATCACCACCACCCTCCCCAAGGCCAAGGAGCTGCGCCCCTTCGTGGAGAAGCTGGTGACGCTCGCCAAGCGGGGAGAGCTCGCCCAGCGCCGCATCGCCATCAGCCGGGTGCGTGACGTGGAGCAGGTCCGCAAGCTGTTCGCCGTCATCGGCCCGCGCTATGCGGACCGCAACGGCGGCTACCTCCGCATCATGAAGGCGGGCTTCCGCTACGGCGACAACGCTCCGGTGGCGGTGATCGAGTTCGTGGACCGCGACACCAGCGCCAAGGGCCAGGACAGCGGCCCGGTGATGGAGCGCTCCGACAACGACGACGAGGACTGACCATCGCTCCCGGCGCCGCCGAGCGCCTCAGGCCGGCCGTCGGCCTGAGGCTCGCAGGCGTCGGGCGATGACGGCCCGGGTCACGGCGTACTGCAGCAGCACCATCGCGACCTTGGACCCGATCGGGACGACGGCGATGAACACGCTCCAGGCCACGCGGCGGCCGCCCATCGCCAGTGCGGCGTTCGCCGCTGCGGTGGCGAACATCATCCCCGCCCAGACATAGCCGAACGCCGTCAGCACGTCGGCGCCGTGTTCCAGAACGACGGGTTGCATGTAGCGGACCATCCAGCCGCGCTTCAGCATGACCACGCCCACGGCCGCATAGATCAGCGTCGGCTTGAGCATGATGAAGCGCATGTCATGGGTCACGAGGGCGATCGCCCCGAACACCGCCACCAGCACCAGGCTCAGGACCTCCATGGCGTCGATCGGCCGGCGCCGGTAGTGCTGGTAGCCCATCTGCGCCACCCCCGCGCCGAGCGCGAGCAGCGTCGCCGCCGTCGCGCTCCGGGTCAGGGCGAACAGCCCCACGAAGGCCAGGGTCGAGAAGAGGTCGGCGGCGATCCAGCGGGTGGCGTGCAGCAGGGGGTGCAGGCGCGCCGCCGGGGCGGCGGGGAGGGCGAGGGCGGCCATGTCGGCTCCGTCGGGGGACCCGCTCGGATGACCACGCCGCCTCCTCCAGTGCGAGCGCGCCTGCGTGGCCGGGCGGACGGGTGCGCCGGCGGCCGAATGGGCGATCGGTCGCCTTGGCGTGCGGGTGTGACGGAGGCTAGAGC
>CAXUCS010000021.1:0-17084 GCA_964249365.1 uncultured Caulobacteraceae bacterium
CCGCGCCGTGCAGCCGGCCGGTGGCGACGATGGCCAGGGTGACGGGTTCGGCGACCCCGGCCAGGGCGGCCGCGATGCTGTCTTCGTCGGTGAGGTCGAGCCGGCCGGGCAGGGCGCCCGGCGGCGGCTCCGCGCCGGAGCGGGAGAAGGCGTAGACCGGCCCGTCGCCGCGCGCGAGCAGGGCCTCGACGAAGGCGCGGCCGATCCCGCCGCTGGAGCCCACCACGATCCGAGCGCCGCCGCTCACCACAGCCGGCTGCCCGGGACGCCCTTGAAGGGCCCGGCCTTCCGGCCGGTGATCCAGCCGCCGTAGAAGCCGCCCGGCTGCGGCGTGACAGGCTCGCCGTCGACCGTGCAGAGCTCGAAGGGCGCGGCGTAGAAGGCGAGGTGGTCCTTCAGGATCGCGAAGGCCGGCGTCGGCGCAGGGTAGCTCCAGGCCGCGCCCGCCAGCACCTCGCCCTCCACCACCACGTCGAAGTACCTGGCCGCGCCCTTCCACTCGCAGAGCGAGCGGCCGGCGGCGGGGCGGAGCAAGCCCGCGTCCACGTCGCCGGGCGGAACGTAGTAGGTCGGCGGGTGGCTGGTCTCCAGGGTGCGCACGCCCTTGACCGTGTCGGCCACCACCACGCCCCGGTGCACGATCCGCAAGCGCCGGGCGGTCGGCTCCGCGACGGGAGGGCGTGGGTAGCTCCAGACGCTCTCCTGGCCCGGTCCCGCCGGCTCGGGCCGGGGGATCACGACCGCCTTCCCCTGCTTCGCACGCCAGTCTGCACAGCCTCATGACCTTCTCATCGGGTCAGGGCTGCAACGACGAGCCCGAAACGTAGATGCCTTTGAAGCGCACGTTCATCCCTCCGCAGTTCTGATTATCCGCCACGATCAGGTAGGGGCCGCGACGGTAGGCCTCGACGTGGCAGGTTCCGTCATCCATCATCGCGCGATCGCCTGCGATCATCGTGACGGCGTTAAATTCGCCGATGTTCGGTCCGGGCGGCCCGGCGAAGTTGCGCCCAGGCCAGATCCCGTCCCCATCAGCGAAGAGGGCGCCCTTCTTCCTGGAGAAGACGATCAGATCGTTGCCATCCGACCAGCGGCCGACCAGCCATTGCGATTCAATGGAAGGCGTCGGGCCAGCGGGGACCAGGTCCGCGCCAGGAAGAAAGCCCGCGCTCAGCCGCCCCTTCGATCCGACATAGACGCATCTGAACCCGGCTTTGGCGGCGCTCGCGAGCACGACGTCGCCTGGAACGACGTAAGCCGCTCGCATTCATGAACAGGCCGAGTTCCCGATACAGGGCCGCGCCTGATCCTGGAGGTGGACTTTCGCTGGTCCGTTCGTCGCGACGCGCATCAACGGCGCAGCCGCGTAGGCGCTGTCGCAGGTCAGGCACTCCGCACCCGGCTTCGGAGCGACGTCGCCGGCTGTCGCGGCATCAACGGCCAGCATGGCGACGAGTGGGATCAAGATCATGGTCGTCTCTTCAGGTGCGACGCGCTTCGTGGGCGGAGCGACGTTGGACCTGCAACGAGCTTCGAAGGGACCTGTTGCGAGACGTCGTGCTCGGAGCGGGCCGGAGGTCAGTTCAGGCTCGGCGCTCCACCGATCTGGTCAGAGGCGAGCCTGTTGGTCGCACGTGCGCGGACATCGCGATATTGATCTTTCAGAATTTGAGTCAGCTCGTCCAGCTCCAGCTGCGCTCCTTGAGCAGCGAGGGCGGCAACCTTCAAGGCTGCAATGGCGAACGCTTCACCAGCCCCGTCACGTGACAAGGTCGACGCGTCGCGCAGGAGATCGCCCGTCACCTTGACCATGGCGCGGTAGCTGGCCTGGATGAGTTCCTCGAACGCCTCCGCATCCAACTCCTCTTCCCGTAGGCTAGGTCGTTGCGGAGGGGCTGGAGCAGCCAAAACCGCCGCCTCGACCTCGGCCGCCGCGGCGTCGACTAGATCGGGCAGTTCATGGGCCCGAGCGTCCAGATCGGCGAACGCGATGTGCCGAATGCCCTTGCCGCTCTGGCACTCGAACTCGGGCCCGGTCTTGGCTTCGATTCGGGCTGTGATGATGATGCCCGGCTCCAGGTCACCGTGCCGAGTGACGATTCGCACCCTGACCGGCCGTGGCGACGTGTGCCGGAGCTCCTCCGCACGCGCCATCGCGCGAGACAAACCCTCGGCCACTGTAAGCGAATGCTCGGTCATCGGCGCCTCCGGGCCAACGATGAGGCGATTCCGTCTGTCGCGCCTGGCCTCCTTGCCGGGACGAGCCTGCTTCAGGCAGACGCCAGAAGGTCTGCGGAGCACGGCTCGGCCGAGGGACCGCTCGCCACAAGTTCCGCTGCGAGGTCCAGGAGGCCCGCTGCGGTGAAAGGTTTGGCCAAGTGGCGGTCGGCGCCAGCGGCGAGACTGATCGCGAGGTGTTCGGACGAGGCGTTGGCGGTCAGCATGATGAGGGGCGTCCGGCCCACACCCTGGGCGGCCTCGAAGGCGCGGATGGCGCGTGTAGCCGACAAACCGTCCCGCACGGGCATCTGCATGTCCATGAGCACGAGGTCGAAAGGCTGGTTCTTGAAGACCTGCACCGCCTGTTCGCCATCGCCCACGATGGTGAGGTCCGCGTCGACTTGGGAGAGCACCAGCTGAACCACGCGCTGGTTGGTCGGATGATCGTCGGCCAGGAGGACGCGAATGCGCTGGTCCGGCACGTCCTGAGCGCTCGCCGGCTCGACCTCCAGGGCGACCGTCCGGGGCAGGCGCAAGCTCCCGTAGAAGATCGACCCGACGCCGACCTGGCTTTCGCAGCCGATCTCGCCGTCCATGGCAGGGCCAGCTCACGGCAGATGGAGAGGCCGAGTCCGCTGCCGCCGAACCTACGGGTGATCGAGCCGTCGGCCTGCTGGAAGCGCTGGAACAGCCGCTGGCGGACATCCTCGTCAAAGCCGACGCCGGTGTCCTCCACGCGGACCTGCACCACGTCGGGGTCATCACCCTGACGGACCGCGAGCCGCACGCCGCCATGGGTGGTGAACTTCACCGCGTTGCTGAGGAGGTTGGAGACGATCTGCTTGACCCGGACCTCGTCGCCCATGACCGATCCCGCCAGCGCTGGATCGAAGTCGACCTCCAAGCCGATGCCCTTGTCCTGGGCCTTCAGGTCCAGCACGCCGGTGACGCTGCGTACCGCCCGCTCAAGGTCGAAGCTGCGGGGCTCGATCTCGAAGCGGCCGGACTCGATGCGGGCGAGGTCAAGGATGTCGGACAGCAGACCGTTCAGCGTCTCTCCGGACGTGCGGATCAGCTCCACCATGCCCGACTGCTCGGGCGACATGGCGGATCGGGACAGGACGTCGGCCACCGCGACCACGCCGTTCAGCGGCGTCCTGATCTCGTGGCTCATGTTGGCGAGGAACTCGCTCTTGGCGAGGCTGGCCGCCTCGGCCCGCACCGACGCCTCCTTCAGCGCCGCCGCCTGGCTCCGCAGCAGCTCCTCGGAGCGCACCTGCTCACCGACGTCCACGATGGCGGTCAGAAGCTGGCGCGGCGTCGAACCCGGCAAGCGCTGGCTGTAAGAGCGGATCACCACCTCCGACCCGTCCTTGCGGAGATGGCGCCAGGGGCGGTCGGAGTTGTAGCGTTCCGGCAGGCCTTTCGCGAGGAGCGCCCGCACCGCGACCCGCTCCTCCTCCGGGATGGTCTCTGTGACCGCCAGCCCCCTGAACTCCTCCTCGGACCAGCCGAACAGGTCCTGGGCGGCCTGGTTGCTGTCGGTGAAGACCAGGGCGTCGGGATTCCAGGTCCACATCGGGATCGGATTGCGATCGAACATCAGCCGCAGCGAGGCCTCCCGCCGCTTCATGTCGGTGATGTCGATGCAGAACAGGAGGGTGCCGCCACTTGCGGTCGGCAGGTCCCTGAAGTCGATCCAGCGCCCGTCGGCGAGCTGTTGCTCCCAACTGCCTGAGTAGGCGGCGCGCGCGGCCATGCGTCGTTCGACCCAGGCTGCACGTTCGTCGGCCGTCGCCTCAAGCCAGCTGGTTCCGACCAAGCCCTGCATGAGGTTTCGGAACGGCTGGCCGACGATGAGAAGGTGGCGCGCCGGCCCGAGCAGGCTGGCGTAGTTTGCGTTCCAGTTCACGACGCGGTCGTCACTGTCGCAGTAGAGCACCGCCTCGGGCGCCGCCTCGATGATCTCTCGCCGGCACTCCGCCACGCGTGCGGCCATGGCGGCCTTTGACCGACGCAGTTGGCGAAGTGTCGCAACAAGGCCAAGCGCAAGGGCGACCGCTACGGCTGCAAGAATGGAAATCAAGTTCGCGCCCCCAGCTCGGCGCACCCTGCTGTGGTAGGGTTGAGAAGCTCTGAAGGAGGTGACGCTTGATCGTCCTAGTGCAGAACCACGCCGCTTCGCGGCCATAATTTATGTTACCGGCACGACTTGGCTGGGACTTGCTTCCCATGTAGACCGGGCAAGCACGTGGACCTGCTGCCTGTCGGTGCGCTAACCACGCGCCATGCCCGCTGACGACGTCGTGGCTCAACACCGGTTGACGCACGCGATGTGCTAGCTTGGCCGCATGAAGTTCGCCGCACTGACGTTCGTTGCCCTGCTCGCCCCGGCGGTCGCGAGCGCAGTTCGAGCCACCTGGTATCTGCAATACGCCGATCGTTCCAGCATGGTGGCGATAAGCTCAGACGTCGTGAAGGAAGGGATGAGCGGAGCCTACACGACGTGGCTGTTCGTCTACCCCGAGCCGGCGCCGGGAAAGCCGAACGTCGTGGATTACAAAGTTGAGTTCGACTGCATCAGCAAGCGCATCCGTTTCGACGGGGGTGTCGTATCCAACTTCGGGTCGCCGCCACGCGCCGACATGACCGGCTCTGATTGGGAGGTGCCCGTCGCTGGATCGCAATTAGAGCAGGATATCGCATACGCTTGCGAGGGCAAGACGCCGGCGAACTGGGTGAACACGCGCCTCGGGATCAGTGATCTTATCGGGTTTTACTTCACGAAAGTTTTAGGTCAGCCCGCACCGAAGCCATAGGCGTCTTACATCTGCAGAAATCATAGAAGGTTGAGGCGGCGGAACATCTGCCGGCTCCGAACGCCAGCAGCGCGGTCGCCGTTCCGCTGCGGGACAGGCTAGACGGGCGGAAGCTCGCTCACGGCAGGGGAAAAGGAGGCTGCTATGGGTACGATGATCTTCATCCCGGGCATCCTGGGGTCCGCCCTGGCGCTTCGAGGTGAAGAGGTCTGGCCGCCGACGCTCATGGAGGCCAAGCTGGGCTACGGCCGGATCGCGCAGCTGGCCGATCCCGCCACACGCTCGATCGGAGTGATCGAGCGTGTGGCGTGTTTTCCCGTCTACGAGCCCGTCCTGCGCGACCTGGGCGACATTGCGAGGGGCCTCTACGGTGCGGCCGCCGCCCAGGTGGTCGCCTTCCACTACGATTGGCGGGGCGACCTACGGACGGCCGCGCGAGAACTCGCCGACCTCCTCGATGGCGAGGCGGCGGCGCGGAATGGCGACATCGTCCTGATCGCCCACTCGATGGGCGGGCTCATCGCGCGTTGGCTGTTGGAAGGCGGTGGCTTCACGCAGAGGGCGTTCTACTCCCGCGTAGCCAAGCTCGTGCTCATCGCCACACCGCACGGAGGCGCGCCGGAGGCGCTCGCGCGGGCTCTGGGGCTGGCGGGGGCGTCAGGTCTCTCCGCCGCCGACACGCGGCGCTTGGCGGCCGACCCTGCGTTTCCCTCCCTCTATCAATTGTTGCCGCCGCCGACCGAGACGATCGCTTGGTCATGGGCAGGACCGGCGAGCGCCGCGATCGACATCTATGATCGCGACGTGGCCGCGAGGCTGGGCCTCGGGCCGGAGAACCTGGACGCGGCGATTGCGCTTCGCGCGGGACTGGGCGCGCCGCCGGCGCACGTGCAATACCACGCGATCGCGGGCACCGGTCACGCCACCTGCACGCGCGTCGATCTTCGAGGTGGGATAGTCGAGACCGGCGGACAGGACGCCAACGCCGGCGACGGGACGGTTCCGCTGTGGAGCGCCGCCCTGCCGGGCGTGCAGCATGAGCTGACGCCCGGCGAACACCTCGGCGTGACCCGCGAGCGCGGGTTCCGCAACATCCTCTACCGGCTCATGGGGGCTTACCCTCCCTCGACGCCGTTCGCGGATGGCGCCGGCCGCGGGGCGGTGTCGGTCTCGGTCGACCGGCTGGTGTATGGTCCGGGCGAGGCCATAGACGTCTTGCTGCTCCTGGCCAGGCCGGCCGAGCGTGTCGAGGGAACTTTGATGCTCGACGTCCTCGAGGAAGGCGCACGCGCCCCGCGGCCCGCGGGGGAGCTCGGCGCTCTCAAGTGGGAGGGAGGACCGGTGACGCAGGTACGGGTCGCGCTGCAGGCACCGAAGGCGGCCGGAGCCTACCGTCTGCGGCTTGAAGGGGTGACCCATCTCACCCTTGAGGACGAGGACATGGCCATGTTCGCCGTGCAAGCGCTCTAGGGGATGGCTCGTCCTCCCCGCGACCAGCTGAAGCGAGGCGGCGGCGATCCGCAGCTGGGCGGAGTCGCGCCAGCTCCTCCACGCCATCGGCGGCTCAGCGCCGCGGGCTCCCTCCGGCGGCCGGGGCGGCGTGGAGATGTTCTCCGCCGCGGCGGCGGAGGCCCTGAGCCGCAAACCGATCACGGCGGTGGGCGTCAACGCCAACCTCGGCGAGAACGGAACCGTCATCGTCTATACGGCGCGGCCGCTGAACGCCTCGGAGCGCGCCGACCTCGCCGAGAGCTACACGCGTCAGGCGGAGCTGCAATTCCGGGTGGCCAAACCCTCCGTCGTGGATCCGGGCGCGGCTCCGCCCGCCGCACCGAGCGAGCTGGCGCGACGCTGGACGCGGTACACGTGCGGGTCTTCGATCAGCATCGGCAACGTGCGGGAGGCGGGTACGCTCGGGTGCCTCGTCAAAGACCGAGCGGGCCGGCTCTTCGGTCTGTCGGCCAATCACGTGACGGGCGGGTGCTCGAACGCCCGCCACGGCGCACCCATCGTGGCGCCGGGGATCAAGGACGTCGGGGTCGGACAGCCTGATCCGCGGACGATCGGCTATCACCACGCCGCGGGGCCTTTCGTCGCCGGCGATCCGGGCACCATCGCCTTCGGCCGCAACACCGATGCGGCCATCTTCGAGCTGGTCGAGCCGAAGGAGATCTCGTCTTGGCAGGGGACCTTCTACGACACCCCGTCCGAAGTTGGAGACCCGATCGAGAACGCCGCGATCGAGAAGGTGGGCCGCAGCACCCGCCTGACGAGAGGCTTTATCGAGAGCGAGATCGAGGGGGCTTATCCGGTCAGCTACAAGACCACGGTCTGGCACTCCTCAGAGGAGCAGATCGAGTTCCGCGCCACCGTCTACTTCGAACCCTTATATACGCTTCGCGGACGCAACCGGGCCTTCGCGTCGTCGGGCGACAGCGGTGCGCTCGTCACCCAGCTCTCGGACGACGGCAACTCGCGGACCGCCGTCGGCATTCTGTTCTCCGGCCGGGAGGCGGACGTCAGCCTCATGGTTCCGTTAAGGCCTGTGCTGGACAATCTGGAAGTGACGCTCGTTTCGGGCCATATTCCGCCCAAGGGTGACCGATGAGCACGAAGCCTGACCAGACCCGCCACGCCACGATCGAGGATCGCAGGGCGCTGCTTGCGAGCCTGCAGCTGCCCACGGGCCAAGCCACCGTCGAGCGGCGTCCGGTGGAGAACGGCGATCAGCTGGTCGTGCGGCTGTCACCCGGCGCGCAACCCGCGTCCTCGCCGGCGACGTTTCGCGGCCATCCGGTCCGGTACGAGCCCCTGCGCGCCGCCGCGGCCTGGTGATCGAAAGCGGGCGGCGCCCGTGAACGGCGCCGCTCCAACACTCCACGACCGACGCCGCTAAGGGCGCAGCGCCTCGCGGACCTACGGGACTCATCGTTCGAGCCTCACCCTCAGCCGGCGGGCACGCTCCTTGAAGGCGTCCTCTCCGCCCTCGAGGATGCCGCAGACAGCCGTCCGTACGTCGCCGTCATCCAGCCCTCCACTCCGGTAGGTGATCTCGGGTAGCTCCCCGCGGGCATGCGGCCCCGCGCTCGCGACGATGATCTGGTCCGCGTCCGTGTTCACCACGAGGTTGGCGTTGTGAGTGACCATGATCACCTGCCGCTTGCTCTTGGCTGCAATGAAGAGTCCGACCAGCTCTTCGAAGACCGACTTCGGATCGAGACTCTCCTCGGGCTGATCGATGATCAACGGCCTGTCGTCCGTATGATCGAGTTCAAGGTAGAGTAGCAGGAGGACGATGCCCCGGGTCCCGGGCGAGAGTTTGCGGATGTCGATGGCGTCGTAGTCGATGCCGTAGCGGATCTGAATGTGATCGGTCGAATACAGCCACTGGGCGAAGCGACGTGACCAAGCTCGGAAGGCGTTCGCATCTGCGCGCGGAACCGGGGCGTGTTGGAGCAGGGCGGCTTGGTAGGTGTCGCGGAACGAAGTCATCGCCTGCGAAACGGCCTCCGGGTCGCCGCCCTCCCACGCTGGCTTGAGGATCTGGTCGGCGGCCACCTGCAGGCTTCCGCGTCCTCGAAACGGGCCCTGAAGGCGGAGATCGAGAAGGTCCGCCTCGGCCGCGGCGGCCCACTGACCCACATCTGCGACACGCGAAACCGAGAAGCCCAGCTTCCTGAGGGTTCCGGAGGCCGCGGCCAGCCTCTCCATGAGGGGTCGGTAGAGTTCACGCAGCACGTCCTCTTCGGCCGCCAAGGCCTCGAACACGCGCCGGTAGGCGCTGGAGCGGTCGTCCAGAAGGGAGCGGGCTCGGGCGTCGGCGCCCTGCGCGTCCACCTGTCTCTCCCTCAGCGCCTCCAGCTGGGCGTTCTCCTGGGTGATCTTGTCCGACAGCGCTCGGAACCGCCTCTGCGTCTCGGTATCTAGAGCCACGAGCTTCTGCAGCCGCTCGATCTCGGCGGTCAGCGTCGCAAGCGGAAGGCGCGTCAGGTCGGCCCCGTCCGCCACGTGAGGAGCGTTGGGGACGGCCGGCGCGCTCGGCGGAGCTCCTCTCCAGGATGACCTCTGCCGGCGGCAGCCCTCCAAGTGGGTGGTCAGCTGCGCGTCCACGTCTCCGGTGAAATCGATGAGGAAGCCGTTCCACTCCTCCGGCTTAAGCCGACTGGCGGCGTGGCGGGCCTGACGCTCGCGCAGGTTCTCGGGAGCCTGGTTCTTTCGGAGATCACGGACCTCATCCTGGAGCGCCAGCAGCGCCTGCTCCTGCGCGGCGAAATGGCGGAGGTAGCTGCGCACGGTCTCCGAAGCGGCGGTGATCTCGGTCAATCGAGCGACCCTTTGCTCGCTGCCAGGCGCGACGAGCCTGGAGCGGTCGGTCATGTAGCCAGAAATGGCCTTCGTCTTCTCCTCGACCGCCTTCGCAAGCTGCGGCAAGGCGTGGTGCTTCTGGAGTTCGGTGCTGATCCATTCAGACAGCTGGACCAGGCTCTGCTGCTCGCGCTGTCGCGCTTGGCGAAACCGCTCAACCCTCAGGCTGAGCAGCTCCTGGAAATCCACCGCCCCGTCATGTTCCAGAGGAGCTCGAGCTTCGAAGATGACGCGCTCGACCTCGTTCAGCAGGGAGTCGGTCACGCCCTCGGCCGAGCACAGCTCCTCGACGAACTGCTGCGACAGGTAGCGCAGCCGGGGTGCGGCGAAATCGGCGCGAGGACCTGTCAGCGCCCGCTCCACTCGCTCGCCCGAGCCCCACTCGAGGGCCACGGCGCCCCCGGCGAGCAAGGCACCCGCGCGGGCGACGAACGAGGCGCTGGGCCGCTGGTCGCCGCTTGCGGTAAGGGGCAACGCGTCGGCGCCGGCGGCGAGCAAGTCCGCGAGCGCGGTCTTGCCCGAACCTCGAGCCCCGATCACGGCGACCAGACCCTCGTTGAGCGGGATCGTGGGCGTTTTCGCCCAGGGGGCGCCGGTGACCCGCAACTCACGGACGACCTGCGACGGGGCGGCCCCGGCGGGCGGCGAGGTTCCGACATAGGCGCGCCCTGCCGGATCGATCCCCGCCTGTCGGAGGGCGTCAAAGTGGGCCGCACCTTTGACCCATGAGAAGCGATCATCTTTGGGGCGACCGACCCCCTCAAGATCGTGCGCGTCACTGCCGTGCAGACACGGCTTGAGGCCGCCGTAGCGCGATGTGATCTGCGCCGGACTGTCGGCACGAAGTCCCAGCCAGAACTCCCGCTGCGCCACGCTGCTGGCGAAGATCACATGCGCGAAGCTTTCGATCTCCTGGCGTAGCGTGGTGTCGCCGGCCTCTCGCACGCCGGATGTCCCGTCCGTCTTCGACCCGGCGACGGCGATCAGGATGTTCGAGCTCGCCCATTCGCTGTCCCGGTATTCCTGACGCAGCTGGGCCAGATTGACCTTGAACTGTGACGCGCCATGCCGGACGGCGGCTTGGTCGTCGATGAGGCTCGGATCGAGCTTTCGGCCGAGGCGCGCAAGCTCCGTGCGTGTGCAGGTGAACTTGTCCCGCCGCACCTCGAACTCTAGACGGCCAAGGAACCGTTCGATCTCGTTCAGGTGATCGGGATCCTTCGGGCTGACCAGAAGATGGATGTTGGCCCAATTTCCCGAGACGGTCGCGATGTCGAGACGAAGCTCTATATTAGGGAAGATCAGCGACACATTTTGTAAGCGACCCTGGCGCTTGAAGTCGAGCACGGTGCGGTAGCTGTCGACGCCGTAGTAGTCGGTGACTCCGATCGCTTCGAGGCGGGGCTCAGAGGTCTCCAGGCGTGCCAGGTAGTCCTCCCAAGCTTGGGGGCCTTTGAATTGGTCGTTGAAGAGGGTCCCGGGCGCATGCAGGTGGGGGTCCCATCGCCGCCAGACCGACCCCCGGCTAATCGTGTCGCTCATGCGTCAGACGACTCCAAGCTCGCGCGGCGCTCAAGGAGCGCGGCCGAGGACAGTGACACGCCCTTGCGGACGATGGCGGCGTGATCGTCTTCCGTGACGAGCTTGCCGCCCAGCAGCCGTTCGGCGACGCCAGGATATTGCTCCTGAAACAGAGCCGAAGGTTCAGCCCTTTCTCGGATCTCGGCCGTGAGCTCCTTGCTCACGCCCTTGGCCAGTCGGGCGAACCGGTAGAGCCGGTCACCGAGTTGCAGCGGCTCCAGGAGGGGCGCAACGATGCGCTCGCCGATCCAGGTTTCCCGCAACTCTTCGAACGTCTCGAGTTCCCCCTCGTCCAAGGCGAACGAGGCCTGCGCGCGGTCCCGCTGCTCAGGACCGCTCAGAGCACGAGGGAGCGCCGAGAGATCCGCCTGCGAGACGACGGCGGCCGTACGCAACGCGACCGCAGTCCCGAGCGCGCGGGCCACTTCGAGGCGCAACGCAGGCTCCGCCAGGGCGGCGGCTGGCAGTCGGCAGCTCAGGATCGCGGGATGCTCCTCCCGCGGCGCGGGATCGCTGACCCAGACCTGTGTATCCCGGGTCGCGCCTTCCAGCACCATCAGCGCGCCGACGACGAGTCGCTGGCCGATCAGCCTCCGCTCCGCGCCAGGTGACGCGCACACCAGGGATCGCTTCTGGTGCTGGCCCCCCGCCATGGCGCGCACCAACGCTGCGGTCGAATGCTGCGTACCCTTGCACTCGATCAGGTGGACCTTGCCCGATCGATCCAGGGCGGCGAAGTCCGCCATCTTGCCGACGCCGATCTTGGGAGGCGCGCCTTCGTCGGAGGCCAGCATGCCCAGCTGGAGAAGCCGCAGTAGGAACGCGCGTCCATCCACGCAGGCGGTGTAGTCGAACGCGCCGTAGAGCACGGCCATCCCAAGACTCACCCCAAGGTCGTCGTCGCTGGCGACCGCTTTCTGGTGCTGGTCCGTCTCAGCCCAACCTGCGCGAAACCGGAACCCCGGAGTGTCCGCCACGACGTGGAGGTAGCGGAGCAGGGGCCAGAGTCGCGCCACGCCCGACTGCGCGTTCAGGGTCGGAGTCGTGAGCTCACCGAGCCTCAGCAGCATGGCGAGGAGGTGGACGGGGTGGGGCCCTCGCTGGCGCTGCAACATCCTGGGCAGGGGATGACGAAACTCGGTCGGCTGCGCGCGCCAGCTCGCGCGGTCGAGGACGACCTCCACGGCGCGCAGAAGAGACGTTCCGACGGGCATCGGAGGACGCTAGTCGGCGAGCAGGCGGGAACGGCAAGAGCTTCGGGCCGGCGGAACCGCCCAGGGCCACCGCCAACTTCAGCGGTCGTGCTGGCCCGCCGGCGATAGCCGCTCGCCCGTGTCACTCTGAGGTCGTCACCTTGCGACGCGCCTGGAACCCCCGGTCCCGATCCAGGAAGGTCGATATGAGGTGCAGAGCGAGTTGCTCCATGTCGAGCGGCTCGTCATGCTCTGTTTCGGTCGGCATCTGCTCTAGCACTGCCGCTCCGCGACGGCGATCTACGACGAGAGGGCAGGGCGGCGGGCGGGCGCGTAGCTCTCAAAACGGCGCAGAGCCCGGCCGCCGTCCGCCTGGCGCAGGCCGATCCGCTGGCATCTTCTGCCTTGGACCGGACGAGCCGACAGGCCCCACCTTGCTTCAGGCGGAGCGCTTTGCGATTGCAGAAGCTCGCGCGCAAGATCAAATTTCCGGAAGGCGCACCCTTGAGTCAGATCACGCGTAGGACGGGCGTCTTTCTATTCGCTGTAACGCGCAGCTACCCAACGTCCCTCAACATCGAGGCCCATCTTAAGTTCGCATCAGAGAGGTCTTGAAGCTAACACTTCTAACCATAACCTTAACGGACGCTGAAAACCTCTCTGTGGAATTGTGATACATATCGGTACGGAGTGGGAGATGCTGAGCGCTTTAGCAGGGCGGCAGTTGGCCCAATCGTGAACCCTGCGGCAGCGACGACCAGCAAAGTCTGTGTTTGGGTGAGGTGCTTCGAAGCGGCCCCGAGATAGGCTGTAACAGCAGCTGGAATATTGAATTTCGCTTCGAGTGTCATAGAACGCAGCACGCTAATCATCCCGGACGAGGACTTGATGTAGTCGCAAATGGCGCGATCTAGAGCTTCTACTTCCGTTCGTAGCGCCATCTGGTCGTCCGGGGATGCTACAACCACTTGATATATGCGGTCAACATGGTGTCTGAACGCGAGCAGCTCCGATCTCCGTCGATCCCTGAACTCTAAGATATCTTGCAGGGGAACAGCTTTGTCGGGCACCGGGACAGCTTCATAGAGGCGCACCAGCATCCCACGCCCCTCTCTTATCTCGTCGGCGTCGAAGGGAGAGACTCCAGGACCGGAACCAACGCTCCACATTCCTGGCTCTCTGGCTTCCAATTCCTGGAAGGCAAGCTTCTGAGCGCGAAGATTAACTGTATCTAGCGGTCCACCACCTTGCTTCACGAAATGTCGAGAAAGGACACCGGCGGCCTCCAAATACGCGGCTTCAGCGGTCATTTCCACTCTGAGGTTGTTGGCCTCAGGAAAGTCTATTCTGTCCCAGAACAAAAGCAGCCCGAAGCTCCTGTTCGTTGAAAGTCTTCAAGCTGACGAAGGGGCCGCGGTCCAGGTTCAACTCCCCAGCTATGATGATCCCGCGAACGCTCTCCATTTCCCCTCCGCGTCGTGAGATCGAACCGGCTTCCCGCGGCGGCTAATCTGTGTCCGCAACGGCGACCGGCCAGATAAGCCCGAGGCGGCCAATCTGGTCAACGCTGTGTGGAAGCAAGCTGCGTGAGGTCTCGAGCTTATGGGAGCGTACCAGGACCACAGGCTTCCAGCCGTCTTGACTCGATCCTCGGCTGTGCCAGTATTCTCCGCGGATTAACATTCAGATAGCGCGGCATCATAGTGGCGCGGGCGCTGTACATATTCTGTGCCACCTCCTTAGATCCAGTTGCGTCGGCGTAAGTAGGTTATCTGCTATCGAAGCGGAAACCGCGCTTAATGTCGTATCACGGCCCAAACCACGAGCCGCGTCTTCTGCAAAGCGTCGCAAGTCCGCGAGTCACAGAGCTAGCCCGCGAGAATATTGCTTAACCGCCAAGCTGAGCCGTTTCGGAGCGTAAATATCACACGATCCCGGCGCGCTCGATCACGGCCAGCGCCAGAAGCATGATCAGCCACCGCCACCGATGTCGCGGCCGGCGCGCCAACAACCAGGCGGAGAACAGCCACCTTCCGATCCGACGCCGGGAGCGGAAGATGAAAAAGTTCAAGAGCGACGGCTCAGCCCGGCGTATCCTGTCCGTTCACGCCGCTGTTTACAACGCCTTCGACAGGGAGTCGGCCTTGAACTGCAGGCCGGGGGGTGCGGTCGGTGACCACGTCCCGATCAGCTGGACTCACTCGCCGGCGTTGACCATCGGTGCGTGGCCGGCGGCGATGATCAGTTCCTTGTGGCCGCTCGGACCTACGCCGGCGGGGCGAGAGGGCGGGCTGACGCGGACGCAGTCGCGCTTCGAGGTTCGCACGAGGCCTTGGTCACGCCGCTTTTTACTGACCAACTCACCGGCGGGGCGACGTACTCCGAGACGATGCGGACAGTGTAGCAGCTGCTGTTGTCACTGAGCGACCGGATCGGTTGCGAAGCTTGGTACAAATGGCCGATGTCGCTAAGAACACTCGAGGCTTCGGTGGAACCTGTTTGACCGAAAAGGCCTGCTGCAATAGACTCCCAGCTCGGCTAAGCGTTGAATGCGAGCGCAGAAACGGATCATGGGCGCGGCGACGATAGCAGACGGGCGTTCCGAAATCGCGCATCATAGCATGAACGATGGGCGCTGCGGCCGGGTGGGCGTGCTTGCGGGTCCAATCCGAGGGCTTCTCTACAAGACGCCGACGGCGACGGGCCTGACGAACGCGCGCGGCGAGTTCACCTATCGGGATGGAGAGGCTGTCACGTTCCTGCTCGGCGGGCTGGTGCTCGGCAGCGTGCCCGCCGCTCCGCGCGTCAATCTGGCGCAGTTGGTCAATCGCGTCGCCGGCGACATCGGCAGGCTCCACGATCCGCTGGCGACCAACCTCGCGCGCCTGGTGCAGACGCTGGACCAGGACGGCGCCGTCGCAAACGGCGTGACGATCGCGCCGATCGTGCACGACCTCGTCGGACCCATGGCGCTCAACTTCGCTCAGCCCGCGGCGGACGGCCTTGCGTCCGCCGACGCGACGGCCGGCGCCTTCGATCGCGATCCGGCGGTGAATGCGCTGCTCGACAGGCTGAACGCGGCGCTCGGCGTGTTCACCGCGAACACGCCTCGGCGGCTGCGCCAGTCCGCCGCCGCGCGCAACGAGCTCCGCCGCAACATCCGCGGCATCGTGAAGATGACGGACGTGAAGGTGCCGCTGCGCGACGGCTCGTTCGTGTATGCCGATATATTCCGTCCGGACGACGACGGCGAACACCCCGTCGTGATGGCGATGGGCTTCTACGGCAAGGCCTTCTACCACGAATGTATCTGCAACGAGGCGGAGGCGCTGGCCAAGGAGGCGCTGGAGGACCGCTTCTTCTCGGGCAATCCGGACGGGCTGCAATACGAGAACCACGAGACGGTCGACTCGGCCGTGTGGGCGCCTGCGGGATACGTCTGCATCCGCGTGGACGCACGCGGCGTGTGCAAGAGCCCGGGCGTGCAGGCGCCCTTCAGCCACCAGGAGGCGGAGGACTACTACGACTCCATCGAGTGGGCGGCGACCCAGCCGTGGTCCAACGGCAAGGTCGGGCTGTGGGGCATGTCCTACCTGGCCATGACGCAGCACAACGTCGCCAGCCTGCAGCCGCCTCACCTGGCGGCGATGGTCGCGCAAGGCACCGACGCCGACATCTACAACGAGGCGCTCTACGGCGGCGGCATCTTCGGCGCCGGGTTCTGGAACTGGTGGTGGAAGGTCTGGTCCGGTGGCAACTGGTGCGGGGAGCGCCGCGAGACGGACTGGATGGCGCGCGTGCTCGCAACGCCGTTTAACGATCCTGCCGCCTACGGGCCGAACGGTTCGATCTTCATGGTCCCGGAGCTCGGCAAGGCGACCGCGCCGGTCTGGATCGTCGGGCCGCAGACGGGCGCCATCATCCACCAGCTGGGCAGCAGCGAGACATTCGTCCGTTCCACCGCCGCCGCGGCGCGGCGCTTCGACTTCACCGATGCATGGTTCCCGGACAGCTACAAGGCGTCCAGCGTCGCGGACCACATGCGGTGGTTCGATCACTGGCTGAAAGGGGCCGACAACGGCGTGACTGCCGAGCCGCCGGTGAGGGTGCAGGTCCGCACGGGCGACGGCGCACATTTCATGCTGGAGGACAGCGACTGGCCCCTGCCGGGCACCTGCTACCGCCGCTGGCGCCTCGATGCGCGGCGGTCGGACTGGCAGGGCGACGGCCGCCGCAACGACCTCCTGCGGATCACCTCCGACGTGCCGAGCGAAGCGGGACAGGCGTCCTACGACGCCCATGTCGAGCTGGGCCGGCCTTCCTTGGCCCCGACAGGTCCGGTCGGCGGCACGCCGCGCTGGGCGACGGGCGTGTCGTTCGTCAGCGATCCGATGACCGAGGACATGGTGCTCGCCGGCTACATGAAGGCGGGGCTGTGGATGTCGTCCACCAGCAGCGACATGGACGTCTTCGTGTCGCTGCGCGTCATCGACGATCACGATCGCGAGGTCCGCTACGAGACGGTGGTCCACCCTATCGACCCCGTGCATCCCCACCCGGTCGGCCACGGTCTGCTCAAGGTTTCGCGCCGAGCGCTCGATCGGGCGCGCACGACTGAATACTGGCCCGTCCACACGCATCTCGAGAAGGACGCAGCGCCGCTTGCAGCCGGCGAGGTCGTGGCGATCGAAATCGGAATGAACCCGAGCACCGCGCTGATCCGCAGGGGATCAAGGCTGCGGGTGGACATCCAGCCCTACTCGCCTGCGGGCCTGCCCGTGCGCGCTTACGACGCCAGCTACCATCTCGGCGCGACCAATACCGTCTACTCCGGCCCGGATCACCCGAGCTACATCCAGCTGCCGATCGTGCCGGCCAAGGCTGGGTGACGCGCGTTGCCCCCCTC
>CAXUCS010000022.1:0-16212 GCA_964249365.1 uncultured Caulobacteraceae bacterium
CTACTACCCCGGCCACCGCCACCCGCCCCCGCCGCTACGCGCCTTCATCGAGGTGCTGCGCACGGCGCTGCCCTGAGACACGGGCCACCGCGAACCTATCCCAAAGGTTTTCAGCCGGACTTCTTCTCAGGCCGCGACATCTCCGCTCCGGGCGCGACGCCCCGGCGAGAGGCGGTCACGCTACGGGAGCAGTACGGCCTTGGCTCCTGAAGCAGCCTCGTAGGTCATGGCGGCGCCGACCTCCGTCAGGGCGAAGGTCCGGCCGACCCGGGTGAAGAAGAGCGGGTCGTGCGCCTGCGCCTCCAAGGCCTGGAGCGCCTGCTGCAGCCGCGCGGGATCGCGCACGGTGGGCGTCTCGAAATTGCTGAAGCGCCTGAGCGTGAGGTCCTTGCCCATGAGCAGGGCCGAGGGGAAGCTGACCGGCTCCGGCCCGGCCAGGAAGCCGTAGGCGTAGACGGTCGAGCCCTGCGCCAGGTGCGGCAGCAGCCGGCCCAGGGCGCCTCCACCCACGCCGTCGAACACGGCCGTCGCGCGCAGATCAGCCGCGCGCGAGGCGACCTCCTCCAGGCCCTCGCCGCCGGGCCCCAGATGAAGCGCACCTTCGACCCCCAAGGCTTCAAGCTCGCTCCTGGCCGCCTCCGAGCGCACGAGGATGAGCGCCGGCATGCCTCTGTGGCGGGCCAGCGCCGCCAGAGCTTGGGCCGTCGCCGAGCCGCCGGCCGTCGCCAGGACGGCCGCATGGCCGTCTGCGATCGCTGTCTGCAGGAAGGCGTAGGCGGTGACGAGGTTGACCAGCGAGCCGCTATAGTCGCGCACCGCTACGTCCTCCGGCAGGCGCAGGCAGGCGGTCCAGGGAACCTGCGCGCGCTCGCACCACAGCCCGACCGTGTCGGGCCCGCGGCTGAGCGAGCGGTAGACGGCGACGCGGCGGCCGACGTAGCCGTCCGGCACGCCAGGACCCGCGGCCACCACCTCGCCCGCCGCGGACGCGCCCCACACGTCGTGGCCGCTCCGCGCCAGGGCCGGCCCGGCCGCCTGCGGCCGTTTGAGGAAGGTCTTGTCGCCATGGTTGATGGCCGCCGCCTCCACACGCACCAGGAGGTGGCCGGGCGGCGGATCGCGCGGCTCGGGCACGTCGCGCACCTCGAGCTCGCGGTCGGTCGTCACGCATACGGCTTTCACGGCGGCTCCTTGCAGATCGGCGGCCGGAACGGCCGCTGGCCGGCGAGGTCGCGCTTACGCTTGCAGCTTGCAAGTACGGTCGTTTTTGTTAGCGGGTCCGTCTCATGCCTGCCCCTCCCTCACCCTGTCCTGTCGCCTTCGCCACCCGGGTGATCGGCGGCAAGTGGAAGCCGCGCCTCGTCTGGGCGCTCGTCCGCACGCCCACCCTGCGCTTCTCAGAGTTGCGCCGCGCCTGCCCGCCCATCAGCGACCGCATCCTTTCGCGCGAGCTGAAGGAGCTGGAGGCCGCGGGCCTGCTCCGGCGCGAGCAGCAGCCGGGCCTGCCGCCGCGCACCGACTATGAGCTGACCGCGCTTGGGCTGACGCTGAAGCCCATGATGGCGGCCATGGCGGACTGGTCGCTCCAGAACCGCTCCGCTGTCGAGACGGTGCAAGAGGGGCTGGACCCCCGGCGTAATTGACAGGTCGGCAGGGCGAAGCGCTCAGGCGCGGCCGCCAGGTTCATCCGAGCATGCCGGCCAGGTATCGCCCTTCGGGAGGGTCACTGAACGACGCCGCCGTGTCAGGTCTTCGGCTCGAAGCCGGGGATCGCCCAGACATCCGGGTCGGCGACGCCCTCCCTCAGCGCCTTCACGTCCCTGTACTCCTGGTGTGGCCTGGTGTTCTGCCCGGTCCTGCAAAACAGGTGCATAAGAGAGCGGCAGTACCTAGGCTGTACATTCTGCAAGCTGGAGAAGGACCGCATAGCTTTCGCCATCCTCTCGGGATGGCCGACGCGGTCGCTCTTACCCGGCCCCATCCGGGGCAGCCCTCACCCGCGCCGGGCGTCGAAGGCGGCTCGGGCGGCCGTGATGCGGCCGAGGTTGTCCTCCGCCCAGCGCCACACCCCGCAGAAGGCTTGGCCGAGGCTGAGGCCAAGGTCGGTCAAGCGATAGTCCACGTGGGGCGGGACCACGGGACGGACGGTGCGCTCCACCAAGCCGTCACGCTCCATGGCGCGCAGCGTCTGGGTCAGCATCTTCTGGCTGACGCCCCCCACCCGCCGGCCGAGTTCGGTGAACCGCAGCGAAGCAGTCTCGGCGAGCGCCTCCAGCACCAGGAGGGTCCACTTGTCGGCCACCCGGGCCATCACCGCCTCCACCAGGGCGTCGACCTCCGGGTCGGCCTCGGGCCAGGGTTTGGCGACGGATGCGGGGGCCATGATGCACTCTCCTTGCGGTAAGTATGGATGCTCTGGGTGCCTACTTCCCTTCGGAAACTAGCGCGGTAGAGGGTGGGTCACAACGCGGGACGCGGAGCGACGGCCATGAAGACGAGCGGCAACACCATCCTGATGACGGGCGGAGGCTCCGGCATCGGCGAGGCCCTGGCCCGTCGGCTGCACGACAGGGGCGACACCGTGATCGTCGCCGGCCGCCGCCGTGAGGCCCTGGAGAAGGCCGCCCAGGGCCGGCCGGGCATCGTCCCCATGGCCTTCGACGTGGCGGACGCCGCCTCCATCGCGGACTTCGCACGCCGCGTGACGGGCGAGCATCCCGAGCTGAACGTGCTGGTCAACAACGCCGGCGTCATGCGGAGCGAGCGGCTGGACGCCGCGCGGGACCTCGGCGATGCGGAGGCGACGATCACCACCAACCTGCTCGGGCCCATCCGGCTGATTGACGCCCTGGTGGAGCACCTCGCCTCGCGACCGGACGCGGCCATCATCAACAACACCTCGGGTCTGGCCTTCGTGCCCCTGGTGGTAACGCCCACCTACTCGGCGACGAAGGCGGCGCTGCACTCCTACACCGTGTCGCTGAGGGAGGCCCTGCGCGGACGGGTGGAGGTGATCGAGCTGGCGCCGCCCGGCGTCCAGACCGAGCTGCAGCCCGGCCAGTCCAAGGTGGACGCCTTCCAGCCCCTGGACAGTTTCGCCGACGAGGTGATGGCGCTCTTGGGGCAGGCCCCCACGCCGCCGGAGATCCTGGTCAAGGCCGTGCACGTCCTGCGGGACGCAGAGGCGGAAGGCCGCTTCGACCGGACGGTGGCGCAGCTCAACGCACCCCGCTGATCGCATTTCGCCCAGGCTCGCCGCGAGTCTCCCGGAGGAGCGGCGAGGACTGCATTCTGCCGCTCGGACGACGGTCGCCCCCCTCCCCCGCGGGTCCAGGCGCCACCTTCACCAGGGATCGATCTTGCCGACCCCGATGAACCCGCCCGTGAGCGGGTCGCCGACGGACAGGGCCAGGCGGACGGCGGGGGCGGCGCCCTGCTCCACCGTCTGGAAGCCGCGGTGGCCGTTCAGGTCGGTGGCCGTGGCGCCGGGATTGGTGGCGTTCACCGGGATGCCGGCCTCCCTGAGCTCGTGGGCCAGGTGGACGCTCAGCATGTTGAGCGCGGCCTTGGACGCCGAATAGCCCAGCGACTTGACGAAGGCGAACTTCCAGTCGGGGTCGCCCTGGCGCGTCAGCGAGCCGAGGTCGCTCGACTGGTTGATGATCCTCGCCGACTGCGACTTCTTCAGGAGCGGCAGCATGGCTTGGGTGACCGCCAGCGTACCGAAGAAGTTGGTCTCGAAGATCCGCCGAACCGCCTCCATCTGCGCGCGGCTGGGCGCGCCGTCGCGCGGGTCGTTGACCCCGGCGTTGTTGATCAGCACGTCCAGCCGTCCGTCCTCCCCGTCGATCTCGGCAGCCGCTGTCGCGATGCTGTCCCCGTCGAGGAGGTCGAGGCGGACCGCCCGCACCTGTGCGCCGCCCTGCGTCAGCGCCTCAGCCGTGGCCTCGCCGGAGGCGAGGTCGCGCGCGCCCAGCCACACCTTGAGCCCCGCCGCGCCGAGCTGGCGCGCTATCTCACGGCCAAGGCCTTTGTTGGCGCCGGTCACCAGTGCGTTTCGGGGGGCGATGTTCGTCATGGCTGCCTGTCAAGAGCTTAGAGGATGCGAGCCGGCCACGCCGGACCGGACGTGACCATGGCCCTGACCGGATCGCTCCCCGGTAGCAAGGCGCTCAGCTGTCTGGGGCGACCCGTCGGGGGTGACTTCAAAGAGAACGCGGTTCTTCAGTGGCGGCCGAGTCGGACATCGCCCGGGTGGCCGACCGGGCCTCCTCGGGATGCATGATGCTCGGCATGGCGGCAGGTCGCGCTCCCTAGAAGTTGACCGTCACGCTGCCGCCATAGGTGCGCGGAGCCAGTATGCCGTAGACGTGGTTGCCGCCCGACTCGCCATAGACGTTCACCGGGGTATCCTCCACATTCTTAACATAGCCCCTGATCACGTACTTGTTGTCTTCGAAGGCGTAGCTCAGGCTGAGGTCGGTCATGGTGAAAGAAGACTGCGTATCCCACTGGGCCACGATCGGCTCGCCGAGCTCGAGGGGGTAGGAGGACGAGATCTTGGTATTGACGCTTGCCGTAAGCGTCTGACCGTTGGTGATCCTCCACTGGTGGTCGTAGCCCAGCAGGGCCGTGACCAGTGGCAGGTTGATGATCCTCTGCCCGGACGGTATGACCGTGGTGATCGGTGAACCCGCAGGCGTGTCGGCGAACGTCGAACCATCGTAGGTTCCGTGGGCCAGCGTCACGGAAGCGGAGAAGTGGTCGGCCGGCGTCAGGGCGAACTGCCCGTTGAGCTCGAGGCCGTAGGTTGTCAGGGCGCCCCCGTTCTCGACGGACAGGAAGCTGCCCGAGGTGGCGTTGTTGGGTGTGGCGGGCTCGCTGATCTGAACATTGTGGAAGTTGTAGAAGTAGAAGTCGCCGTTCAGCTGAAGCCGGTTGTTCAGGAAGCGGTTCTTCGACCCGACCTCGTAGGCCGTGATCGTCTCCGGCAGGACGAAGACCGGAGCCCGGTTCGTCGGCGTCGGCAGGCTCGGGTCGCCGCCATCCGGGCCGCCCGCCACGTAGCCGCTCGAAATGTTAGCGTAGAGCAGCTTGCCCCGGCCGAGATCATACTCCAGCCCGCCCTTGTAGGTGGTGTGGTACTCGTCCTGCTCGAGCTTGGCGACGTCGAACTGCTGCAGCCCCTTGCGGTCGAAGGTGTAACGGATGCCGCCGGTCAGGCGTAGCCGATCGGTGATCCCGTAGGTGAGCTGGGCGAACCCGGCTGCGGAGGATTGCGGAAGCCCCGTATAGGAGACCGTTTTGGCGGCCCCCACGGCGGGTTTCAGGATGGGGTTGTCATAGGCCAGCCGGGTGGTCTGGACGAAGTCGCCGGTGCTGTCGAAGAAGAAGGCGCCCACCTGCCAGGCCAGGCCGCCCGCATGGGTGGCTTGATCATGACCCGCCAGCCGCAGCTCCTCGGAATAGTCGTAGTTGTTCGAGCGCGTGTCGCTCAGGTCGACGACGGCGTTGGGAAGTCCGGTCCAGCGCTGGTGGGTGCCGACGAAACCCGTGATCGAGGTGGCCGTCGCCCAGCCGAGATCATAGTCGACGTGACCCTGATAGGCTTCGACATAGGTGTCGGTCCTGCCGCCGAGCGCGATCTGGCCGCCGCCAAAGTCCGTGCAGCCCAGCGGCTGCGTGCGTCCGGGCACGTAGGCGGACGTCCCGGGCACGGTCAGCGACCAGGGCTGCGCGCCGTTGCAGGGATAGGCCTCCTCCGCCGCGCCATGGCCGCCCTGGTGGAGGTAGTCAGCCTCGCCATAGAGGGTCAGCCGGTCGGTGGGTCGCCAGCGCACCGAGGCCCGCGCCACGTCGGAATTGATGTCGTCGTAGTAGTCGCCGATGTAGCCGTCGCGCCGGTCCCGCTGGTAGGCCAGACGCACGGCCAGGGTGTCGGTCGCCGGCACGTTGAGGACGCCCGTGAAGTTATTTTCGCCGTAGTTCCCGCCCTCGGCCGACACCGACCCGCCGAACGTGCTGCTGGGCTGGTTGGTGACGATGTTGAGCGCGCCGCCTACCGCGTTGCGGCCGTACAGAGTGCCCTGCGGGCCGTTCAGGTCCTCCACCCGCGAAACATCGAGGAAGGCGAAGCCCGTGGGCAGAGGGCGGTCGAAGAACAGGCCGTTGACGCTCACCGCCACCGCCGGGTCGGCGCGGGGATCGATGAAGTTGGACTCCACGCCGCGGATGTCGACCTGGATCGAGTTGACGAAAGGCAGGAGCTGCACGCTGGGCAGGACCGCGTTGAGGTCCTGGATCTGCACGATGTTCTGCTTGGCCAGGGTGTCGCTGCTGATCACGTCCAGCGACGCCGCTGTCTTCTGCGCGGTGCTCTCGCGCTTCTCGGCGGTGACGACGATCTCCTGCAGCTGCGGGCCGCTCGTGGGCGTGGCGCCGGGCGCGGCAGGACTCGTCTCGTTCGGGCGGCCGGGAGCCGGCGGCGACTGGTCGGCCGTACCGGTCGAGAGGGATGAAGAGGAGCTCGCCGGCGGGGCGGCATGCGTTTCCGCCGGTTGGGCGGTCACCGTTCCCGCATACAGTATTGCTGCGACCGAGACAGCCGACATCAATATAGTCTTGCGCACCGCGTTTCCCCTCCTTTGGCGCACCGCGATATGCAGTGGCCGTCCGCGTTTAGCCGCGTTTTCCGTATAGTTTCCGGGCGGGAGAGCCGTGTCAAGACATAACTTGAACTTGCAAGTGATAAGGCCGAGCCTCATGCGAAGGCGGCGCAGCGCATCGACGGATGGCGGCCCATGGCAGAGAAGCCCATTGTGGGCGGTCATCCCGGCCCACTCTTCTCCAGCCCTTGAGACGGGATCATCCGGCGACCAGAGACTTAGAGACTTGCACGACTTGGTCGGCGCATCACGCGACCTGGCGTTCCTTGATCGATGCAGGCCTACGAGGGCTGAGGAAGCCTGTGAGTTGAAATGAACGTCTGGTCTGCATTGCACTTGCAAGCAGGTCGGTTCCGCTTCCGCTTTGGCCGCTTCGCACCCTCTTACGCAAGGAGGCGCCTGGGCGGAGGGATGGCCTCCACCCGGAAGACCCGATCAGATCGGGGCGTTGGGATCGAGTCCCAGAAGGGCGCGGCCGTAGGCCTCCATCGAGCTGTCGTTGTCGAAGAAGGCGTGGATGCTGATCATGTTGATGTTGCGGAACGCCCGCTGCATGGGCGACTCAGAGCGGAAGGCGCTGGCGCCGGAGCCGAGGACCAGGTCGGTGACCGCCTCCTTGCAGAAGGCGGCAAGCGCCGCGGTGCGCGCCTTGAAGGCGAGGCGGCCCTCCACGTCCATGGTCTGCGCTTGGGGTGAGGCGGCCAGCCGGACCATCTCGGCCAGGAGCGCCTCCGCCACCGCGGCGTTGGTGGCGCCACGCCCGACGCGCATGTGGGCGGTGGGCTTCTCGTTCACCGCCTTGCCGTCGTTGGCGCCGACCCGGGTGCGGGTGACCCGCACGAACTCGTCCGCCGTTCCGCGCAGGGCGCCCACGAACGGGCCGAGGCAGTAGGCCAGCGTCACCAGGATGAGCGGGCGGGCATAGAGCGGGTTGGCGTGCAGGGCCGAGCCCGGGGAAGGGCCGGCCATGAGCGCGGTGCTGGGCACGGTGCGATGGGCCGGCACGAAGACGTCGTCGAAGATGGCGTCCCAGCTCCCGGTGGCGCGCATGCCCTGGACGTCCCAGGTGTCCACCAGCTCCACCTCGTGGATGGGGACGATCAGGGTGACCGGACCCTTGGGTCCGTCGCCGTCCACCACCATGCCCGAGCCCATGATCCAGTCCGCATGAGGCGAGCCGGAGTTCCAGCCGTTGCGCCCGCGGACGAGGTAGCCGCCGTCCACCGCCTTGAGCTTCAGGGTCGGGGCCAGCACGCCGGCGGAGCGGGGGGACGGACCGTTGGCGTAGATCTCGCGCTGTCCCTCCTCCGGGAACTGGCAGTGAATCCAGTTGTGGCCGATGTAGAAGGCCAGCACCCAGGCCGTGGCCTGATCCGCCGCCGCCACGATCCGGATGACCTCCGAGGCAGTCTCCAGTCCGAGCTCGCTTCCGCCATAGCAGCGGGGCGTGAGGATGGAGACGAGTTCCAGGTCGACGAAGCTCTGGACGAGGTCGTCGGGCAGCTTGCTGGAGGTGTCGATCTCCTGGGCGCGCCGGCGCACCTCGGCGGCCAGGTCGCGCGCCCGTTCGACGAGCGTCGCGGCGTCTGGATTGGACGCGGCGTCCCGGGAGGCGAGGCCGAAGCGCTCCTCCCAGTGGCCGGGCTTGGCTTGGTCTTCCGCCGGAGCGAGAGCGGTCAGCGGCTGCAGGGTCTTGGACGGGGTCAGGATGGTCATAGAACCTCCGGCAGGGTCTTGGTCCATGCGCGTGGACCGCCTTTTGTGTTCCAGGTGAGGAGGGCGGCGATGGCCGCCAGGCAGCCGACGGACATCACGGCGGCGACCGCCAGCAGGCCCAGGCCGTGGGTGAAGAGGAGGCCCGGAACGACGGCGGCCACGATGCTGCCGAGCCGCCCCAAGGCGTAGGCGAAGCCGGTCCCCGAGGATCGGGCGGCGGCGGGGAAGGCCTGCGCCATGAGGCCGTAGATGGCCGCCGAACACCCGAGCGCCATGAAGCCCTCGAAGGCCGCGCCGATCTTGAGGAGCGGCATGACCGGCGGCAGGACGGCGAAGAGCATGATCGCCAGCCCCGTCCCCGCCATGGTGATGACGGCCAGCGGCGTGATCGGCAGGCGGCGCGCCATCCACCCGACGGCGAGCGCCCCGAACACTCCGAACAGGTTCTGGAAGATGCTGACCGTGGCTGCGGCGGAGGGGGTGAACTTGAGGTCCGTCACGATCTGGGGCAGCCAGCTGATGAAGTAGAAGATGGTCATCATCTGCGCGAAGTTGATGACCGACATGGCGAGCGTGGTCGCCCGGAGCCTGCCGGAGAAGATGGCCAGGCCCTGGCGGCCGGCGGGCCTGCCCAGCACCTCCCGGTGGGCGGGGGAAAGGGCGGCGAGCGACGGCCGCCCGAACCGGCGAAGGACGTCGTTGAGGGCCTGCAGGCTGCGCGCCCCGCCCCGGCCGATGAGGAAGTCCACCGACTCGGGCATTAGCACGGCGGCCAGGGCCGTCACGCCCAGGGTCATGAAGCCGCCGGTCACGAAGACGGAGCGCCAGCCATGGCGCCCCAGCAGCACCGCCGCGCTCGCGCCCCCGATCATGCCGCCGAGCGGGAGCCCGATGGACATCACCGCGGCGGCCAGCATCTTGTTCTTGGCGTTGGCGTACTCGGTGGCCAGCGACAGGGCGGCGCCCACCATGCCCCCGATCGCGAAGCCGCCCAAGAGCCGCATGGCCTCCATCATCGGCGCCCCGTGCGCGCCGGCCGCGAGGAACATGGACGCCGCGATCAGGAGGAGGCAGGGCAGGATGGTGAGCCGCCGCCCGATCCGGTCGGCGAGCGGCGAGATGAAGAGGCCGCCCAGCCCCAGGCCGATCAGGTTGACCGCCAGGATGAGGCCGATGGCCGCGTGGGAGAGGTGCCACTCCGCCGAAAGGCCGGGCGCCGCGAAGCTCGCGGCCAGGATGTCGTAGCCGTCCGTGGCGGTGATCAGCAGAGTGACCGCGATCCCGATCTTCTGCGCGGCGCTCATCGGCGAGGCCAGGAGGGCGGGACGCGGATCACGCTCGCCCCGGGGGGCGTCAGCGGCGAGCACATCGTCCGTCGACAGGATTGCGACCACTTGACCTCCCGATAGTCTCTGGCCGGCGCCGAAAGAGGCGGCGTGAGACGCCGCGCCTTACAAGGCGACCTGATGCTCTCCTGCAGACGCCGGCATCATTTGCAATCGCAAGTAAACGCCGCCGCGGGTCGGTTGTCAAACTTCCATTTCGGCGCATCCGGACGTCCGGACGTCCGGTCAATGGACGGGCGTCCAGGCCGTGCGCCCGTCCTCCCGCACCATCCGGCCGATGGGAGGCCAGGGAAAGTGGGGGGTGAAGAGGGTCCAGCCCCTGTCCACCGCCAGTTCGATCAGGCGCTTGCGGGTGGCGATGGCGGCGGCCCCGTCCGTGTCGAAGGAGAAGCGCCAGTCGGGCCGCTGCAGCGAGATGGAGCGGTTGCCCGCCGCGTCCGCGGTGTAGAGCAGGGTCTCGCCGCCCCCATCGAACAGGAAGCCCACCTGCCCGGGCGTATGGCCCTCCAGGGGCAGGCTGAGGACGCCCTCCGCCACAGGCTCGCCCGAGGCGAAGGGGACCACGCGCCCGCCCGCAAGCGACAGGAAGCGCTTGGCGACCCGGACGGTGTCCGCCTGCATGGGCGGGGGCATGGTGGTGCCGCCGAGGTCGGGAGCCGGCTGGCTCCAGAAGGCGATCTCCTCCCGGCTCACGTGGTAGCGGGCGCGGGGGAAGGTCGGCTGGTCCGCCTCGTCGAACAGGCCGCCCACGTGGTCGGGATGGAGGTGGGAGAGGAGCACCGTCTCCACCTCGCGGCGGTCGATCCCCGCGGCCGCCACCGCTTCGGCATGGCGGCCGGCGGTGGGAATGGGCAGGCCGGCCGGACCGGGCAGGCGGCCGATCCCGGCGTCCACCAGCATGGCGCCCGCGGTCGGCGAACGGACATAAAGACACGAGGTGGGCGTGCGCCGCCGCTCCGTGTCTTCGCCTTGTGAGGCGAGAAAGGCCTTCAGCTCGTCTTCCGCCACGTCCGGCGCGGAGGGGCGCACCGGCACCTCCACATAGCCGTCTCTGAGCGCGATGCAGTCGAGCGTTCCGAGCCGGAACGGGTGGAACAGCGGCCCGGTGACCGGTGCGTCGGCCCGGCCGGGCGCCGCAGGAAGGGCGTCGCTCATGGTCTGCTCCTCAAGGGAGGGCTGTAGGCCGGTTCAGCCCTCGGCAAGCCAGGCCTCCTCCCCCGCGCGCATGGCGGCCACCGTCTCGGGCCGGTCGATCCCGGCCAGGTCGTCACGCACGGGGAAGCCGGACGCCTTCATGCTGTAGGCGATGGAACGATAGGACCGCCTGAGGGCGTCGAAGGTCTTCGGGTCGATCCTGGGAACGCGCGAAGGGTCGGCGGGGATGATGGTGTCGGTGATGTAGTAGGCGCGCATGCCCGCCAGCAGCCAGCCCGACCCGGTCCTCAGGGCCCGCCAGAGCAGCCGGGAGTAGCTGGAGATGTCGATCCCCACCCCGTCCAGCTCCGTAAGGCCGTGGACGTTGCAAGCGGTCTCCGCGATGGCCCGGTCGCCGCGCACCGTGACCACCGCGGGGCTCATCTGGTGGAAGGTATAGACGGAGCCGCCGGCGATCCGGCTGCTCCGCTCGGCGAAATCCGCCCCCGTTCCCTGGAACCAGGACACCTCCACGTAGGAGTCCGGATGGTAGCAGGCGGCCATCTGCGCCCACATCCCGGCGTCGCGCACGCTGCGCTCGTACTGGATGAGGTTGTCGATGGCGGTCCGGTCGGCCTGATGCGCCTGTTCCATATCCAACATCCTGTTCGTCGTCGGGCGGGAAGCAGGGCGTTCGCGAGGGCGCCTCGCCGCGCGCCCGGCACCTTGGCGCGGCCGCCCGGTGGAGAGACTACGCCAGTCGGAAGAGGTGTCGGGCGTTGTCCCGGCCGATCTTCCGCTTGTCGGCCTCCGCGATCTCGGCGGCGTCGAACCAGAGTGCGGCGTGGTCGACGTTCTCGAACGGCCAGTCGGTGGAGAACATGATCCGGTCCACACCGATCTCGGCGATGGCGTCCAACAGCGTCGGCGTGCGGAAGTTGCCGGAGGTGGTGAGATGGAAGTTCTCGCGGAAGTAGTCGGCGATCTGGCGCTTAGCCTTGTAGCTCGGCGGCAGGTTCATCCAGGCGTTGCGGTGATCGATGCGCCACATGCTGAAGGGCAGGCCTTCGCCCATGTGGCCGAGGATGATCTGGAGCCTGGGGCAGTCGTCGAACAGGCCCGATCCGGCGAGCCTCAGCGCGTGGACGGCCGTCTCCTGACCGAAGCCCCAGGTGGGGCCGAGCAGCCACTCGTGGCCCTGGAAGATGCGGGCGTGGCTGAGGAGCGGGTTCCTGGGGTGCAGGTAGAAGGGCACGTCCAGCGCCTCCACCGTTCGCCAGAAGTCGCGGTAGGCCGGCTCGTCGTAATAGGTGAGGGTCGCCTCGTCGCCGACCTGGCTGAAGCCGTTGACGAGCGGGCCCTTGAAGCCGAGGTCGCGCACGCAGCGCTCCAGCTCGCGCGCGGCGAGGTCGGGGTCCTGCAGGGGCAGGGCGGCGAAGCCTTTGAAGCGGTCCGGCCGCTTGGCGACCTCGTCGGCCAGGTAGTCGTTGGCCCGGCGCGCCAGCTCGCCGGCGGCCCGGGGGTCGGGGATGGCCTGGATCGTGGGCGCGTTCAGCGACAGGATCATCAGCTCCACGCCGTTGGCGTCCATCTCGCGCAGGCGGCGGTCCTTGATGTCGAGGAGCCGCTCGCGCAGCTCGCCCCACACCGTGTCGGGGAAGAAGCCCTTGGAGTCCTGGAGAGTCTCCGGAAGAGCGAAGTGCTCCTCCAGCGCGATCTTGCCTTGCATGAAGCGTCCCTATGACCCTGGTTCAGCCGTGCCTTCGATCGGGCCGGTTGCAGAAGACCGGCTGGGGCCGCGCCATGGGCGCAACCGCAGCGCTGGACGGCGGCGAGGCCTCAGTACTGGCCCTTGGGCTCCAGCCCCAGCGCGTGCTGGCCGTACATGGTGGAGACCGCGTCCCAGTTGGTGCTGATGTGGACGCCCGCCGCGTGGATGTCGCGCCAGAAGCGTTGCAGCGGCCGCTCCAGCGCCAGGGCGTTGCCGCCCGAGCCGTAGAACAGCGCGTCCACCGCCTGGACCAGGAGCTTGACCGCGAAGGCGTGGGTGCGCCGGTTGCGGATGCGGGTGTCCACCGTGATCGGTCGACCGGCCTCCGCCATGCCCTGGGTTTCGGCGATGTCGCGCATCAGGATGGTGCGGGCCGCGTCGATGCTGGCGGCGGCTTCGGCCACCCGCGTCTGGACGGTGGCGAACTCCGCCATCCGGTTGTTGCCCCCCACCACGGCGCCGCGGGTGGCGCGAGTGCTGGTGGAGTCCAGGTACAGCTCCAGCGCACCCTCCGCCATGCCGAGCGCCGGGGCGACCAAGCAGGTCGGCACGCAGGCCATGAAGGGGATGCGGTAAAGCGGATCGGTATTGATCTCCACCCCTGGCGCCGACCCGGACGCGCCGGCCGCGAAGCTCAGCACCCGGTGGGCGGGGACGAAGACGTCGTCCAGGTGGACAGTCCGGCTGCCGGTGCCCGCCAGGCCCGCCACGTGCCAGGTGTCCGGGTCGATGCGGTAGTCCTTGCCGGGGACCAGGAAGAAGCCGGCGCTCGGCGGCCTGCCCTCCTCGGCGGAGGGGAAGACAGCGCCCAGCAGCAGCCAGTCGGAGGTGTCGCAGCCCGAGGCGAAGCTCCAGGAGCCCGACATGCGATAGCCGCCCTCCGCCGGGGCCGCCTTGCCGGCCGGCGCGTACGATCCGGCGGCGAAGGCGTCGCGGTTATCGCCCCAGACCTCCTCCTGCGCCTCGTGCGGGAAGAGGCCGATCAGCCACTGGTGCACGGCGCAGACGCTGAACACCCAGCCGGTGGAGCCGTCCCCCCGGGCGATGCGCGACACCACATCGGCGAAGGTGTCGAAGCCCGCCTCGTAGCCGCCGTAGGCCCGCGGCTGAAGCACCCGGTAGAGACCCGCCTGGCGGAAGCGCTCGATCAGGTCCTGGGGCACCCGGCGGGCGGCCTCCGTGCGGCCCGCGTTGTCCCGGGCGAGACGGCCCATCTCCTCGGCGGAGGCCAGCAGGTCGGGAACCGGGTCGCGCTCGACGATCCTCACGACGTTGCTCATGCCGGTCGCTCCCTCAGGGTCGGTGTGGATGGCGGGATGCCGCCGCTGACCCGAGCTTATCGATTGCACCCGCAAACGAGTCAAGGCGAAACGGGCTCGGCGGCTCCCTCGTCCGGCTGGACGGACAGCACCTCGTCGAACGCCAACAGGTTGGAGTACACCTTGTTCAGGAGGACCTTGAGGCGGCGCGCATCGGCGGGGCTGACGCCGTCCAGGGCGGCGCGCTCATGCCGCTCCACCGCCGGCAGCAGGCGCTCCACCAGGACGCGGCCCTGGGGCGTCAGGCTGATGTTGACGGAACGCCAGTTCATGCCCGACTGCCGGCGCAGCACCATCCCCTTGTCGTGCAAGGCGGCCACCTGGCGGGACAGGGTGGAGATCTCCACGCTGGTGATCTCCGCCAAGCCGCTCAGCGTCTGTTCGCCCGCGCTCCAGAGCGAGGCCAAGACCCGCCACATGGGCAGGGTCAGGCCGCACTGCTTCAGTTCGAGGGTGAAGGCGTTGCCGACAGCCGCACCCGCGCGGTTGAGCAGAAAGGCGAGCGACTCGCCTAGAGCGTACATGCGCCGGCCCCGCCCAGGCCGGTGTAGCCAACTCCGCCCTTGACATCGTTTGCAACTGCAAACAATATGTCCGCGTAGGGAGAGGACGAGTCTCGATGACCTATCAAACCGAAGCCTCCTTCCGTGACGCCATGCGCAGGCTCGCGGCCACCGTCACCATCATCTCCACGGGCGGGCGGGGGCGGCGTCACGGCATTACTGCCACCGCCGTGACCTCCCTGTCGATGGACCCGCCGTCGCTCCTGGTGTGCGTCAACCGGTCCGGCTCGCTGCACGCCCTCCTGGCGGATAACGACCGCTTCTGCGTCAACCTGCTCAGGAGCGAGCAGGCCGGGCTGTCGGACGCCTTTTCGGGCAAGCTGACGTCGGAGGAGCGCTTCCTGCACGGCGACTGGATGGATGACGGCAAAGGTCTTCCCTATCTCGTCGACGCTCAGGCCAGCATCTTCTGCAAGAAGCAGGATGCGATCGAGCACGGGTCACACTCCATCTTCATCGGAGTGGTCGACTCCGTCCTGACCATGAACGACGTCTGCCCCCTGATCTACAGCGACGGCAAGTACAGCCGCTGCTCTCCCCTTGAACTGATAATGTGAGCCGGCCCGACCGGAGCGGTTGACGCCATTTGCGTTTGCAAATAGACCCACTGAAAAGGCGGCAAACGCACGCCGACGCGGCGGCCGGACGAGGTCGGCGCGTACGGCGACGACAGGAGGGAGCGGAATGCGGGCTCTGGGCGACGCGAAGCATTGGATCGGCGGCCGGTGGGTCGAGACCGGCGAGCTCAGGGACAGCATCGACCCGGCGACGGGCGAGCGGATCGGCCGCTTCTACGACGCTCCGGCCTCGGTGGCGGCCGACGCGGTCTCCGCGGCCGTGACGGCCTTCGAGACCACCGCCTGGCGGGGCGACACCTTCCTACGCGCCACCGCCCTCTCTCATCTCGCCGACGCCTATGAGGCCCGGCTGCAGGACGTGATCGACACGCTCTGCCGGGAGAACGGCAAGGTGCGGGGCGAGGCGACCTTCGAGGCGTCCCTGATCCCCCGGGCGCTGCGCTTCGCCGCCGGGCTCGCCATGCACAACTTCGGCCGGGTCATGGAGACGCGGCCGGGCCAGCAGGCCATGTCCATCCGCGAGCCGGTGGGCGTGGCGGGGCTGATCATCCCCTGGAACTCGCCCGCCTATCTCTGCATCCGCGCGCTCGCGCCCGCGCTGGCCGCCGGCTGCACTGCCGTGGTGAAGATGCCCCACCAGGCCGCCCACACCGCCGCCATCACCGCGGAGGTGGTCGCCTCCGTCGCCGACATTCCGCCTGGCGTGGTCAACGTCTTCACCGAGTCCGGCGCGGACGGGGCCAAGTTCCTGGTGGACTCGCCCAAGGTGCCGGCCATCAGCTTCACCGGCAGCACGGCGACGGGTCGCGCCATCGCCCGGGCGGCCGCCAACCACCTGAAGCGGGTGGGGCTGGAGCTCGGGGGCAAGACGCCCCACCTCGTCTTCGCCGACGCGGACCTCGACGCAGTCCTGCCGGTCCTGGAGAAGTCCTCCACCGTCTTCGCCGGCCAGTTCTGCATGACCGGCAGCCGCATCCTGGCCCACCGCTCCATCGCCGATAAGCTGCAGAAGGGCCTGGTGGAGCGCTTGCAGGCCGTGCGCGCCGGCCCGGCCTCGGACGCGGCCAGCCACATGGGTCCCCTGATCGACCGGGCGGCGGTGGCGCGCACGGCCTGCAAG
>CAXUCS010000023.1:0-15413 GCA_964249365.1 uncultured Caulobacteraceae bacterium
GCGAGGATGCGCCTCGCATGATCGCGTTCGGAGCCGAATATGAGGCGCTGCTCGCAGAGGCGAGCGACCGCGCCGCGCCCATCACGGTCAGCGAGACGGCCACCTTCTGTATTCCCTACACCTCGGGCACGACAGGCAAGCCCAAGGGGGTCCTCCTGTCCCATCGCTCGCGCGTCCTGACGGCCTTCGCCACTGCCGCAGAGTTCGGGTGTTTCGGGCCGGACGACGACTTCCTGGCCATTGCACCGCTCTCCCACGGCGCCGGGTTCGCCTTCGCGCTGGCTGCGGTCCTGCTGGGCGCCACTTGCACGCTGATGGAGGCGTTCGAGTCCGAAGCGACGTTGCGCGCCATGACCAGCGGCGACCATACTGGCATCTTCCTGGTGCCCACGCATTTCCACAAGATATTCGACCTGCCCGACACCCTGCTAAACCAGCATCGCGGCGCAGGCCGCCTGCGCGCGATCCTGTCCAACGCCGCGCCTCTGCCCCAGTCGACCAAGGCGCAGATCGTCGCCCACTTCGGCGAAGGCCTTCTGCACGAGATGTACGGCTCGACCGAGACCGGCATCGTCACCAACCTGCGGCCGCCGTTGCAGATGGTGAAGGCCACCTGTGTCGGGACGCCGTTCCCGCTGACGGAGGTGGAACTGCGCGACGCGGCGGGTGAGCCCGCGCCTGACGGCGTGCCGGCGGAGCTCTTCTGCCGCTCGCCCTACCTCTTCAACGGCTATCACGACCGGCCGGCCGAGACGGCAGAGACCCTGAAGGCGGACGGCTGGGCGAGCGTCGGGGACATTGCGGTGCGCGACGGCGACGGCTGCTACTACATCGTCGACCGCAAAAAGGACATGGTGATCTCCGGCGGCCTGAACGTCTATCCGCGAGAGGTCGAGAACGTGGTCGACGCCGTGCCCGGCGTGGTCGAGAGCGCCGTCGTGGGCGCTCCGGACCTGCAATGGGGCGAGCGCCTCGTGGCCTTCGTCGTGCGACGCGCGGAAGCCGGGACGACGGCGGAGGCGGTGGCCGCCGCCTGCCGGGACCAGCTCGCCGGCTATAAGGTCCCAAGAGAGGTCGTCTTCGTGCACGCGCTGCCGCGAAACGCCAACGGCAAGGTGCTCAAGGGCGAGCTGCGCGCTCAGGCGCGTTCGTCGCCGCCAGGGCTGACTACCTGAGCGCTACCGATCAGGTTGATCTCGGTCTTCTCCCCATTCGCTCATCTCGGCGAACGGCGGGACGCAGATCATAAAAACGTGCGTTGAGGGCGGGCTGTCCTTGTTGAAGACCCAGCACCCTAACTCTTTCGCACAAAAAGGCGCGCCTCAAACTGGCCAATCATCGGGTCCGCCGATCCGGCCAGGCCGGATTGGCAAAGGGGATCAATCGACGACGGCTATGAAGTCTACGAGCATCGTGCAGTTCGGCGCAGGCAGGCTGTCGTGGACCTGGATCAGGGTGCAGGCGGGAGGGTCATAGGGAAAAGCTTCGGCCCAGACCTCCATGCTCGGAGCCAGATCACGGAAGTCGGTATAGAAGATCTGCGCTCGGGCAATGCTGTTCAAACCGACCCCGGCGGCTTCGCATATGGTCCTAGCCTTCTCCAGTATGAGGCGCATCTGGTCCTTGGCCGGCGCGCCAAAGTAGGGGAAAGCGCGGGCGGACTGTACTCCTGGACGCCGCCCCTCACTGTCGACGCCCACGACGCCGGACAGGAACAGCAGGTTGCCGGCCCGCACGGCCTGGGGCTCATGACCCAAGGGCGTCAGGCCCCCGGCCCCGTTGATCACCTCTACCTTCGCGTCGCCGTCGGGGGTGACCGCGACGACGTTGATCTCGACACGGGACTCGTGGATGCCCATCCCCTTGACGGGGACGACGGTGGTGGCAGGTGGGTTGTCGCCGAAGTAATCGCGCCAGAGTTCCTGGAACGCGTAATAATCCTCCATGTAGGAGAGATAGACCTGCGCCTTGACGCAGTGCTTCATCGAGGTGCCGCCCGCCTCGAGATAGGCTTCCAGCTTCTCCAGGTCATAGGCGGTCTGCGCCTTGATCGGCGAGCCGTACCAGAAGTTCGGGTCGACCCTCGCCCTCGGCGCAAGGCCCGTGCCCGCCACGCCGGGATAGGCGCTGGCACCCTTGAAGTCGGTCGGGCTGGCGCCCGCGCCGAAGACGTAGGGGCCAGTCTTTATGCCGATCGAGTAGCCGGCGAGCGGTTTGGCGGCCTTGTCGGTGTAGAGCGCGACTTTCTGGAAGTCGCCGGAGGGGACGACGCCGATGCAGTCCACCTCAATCACGGCGTCGGCCACCATCAGCGCCTCCATCTGCAGCGCGGTGCTGGCGGGGCGGTCCTTGGTGATGAACTCGTTGCGGGTCTCGAGATAGCCGTCGATGTGCTTTTTCTCGGGCGTAAATTGATCGATGCGGACTAGGTTGTCGATCGAGGACCCGGCCTCCTCCATGATGGCGCTAATGTTGCGAAAGATGTGGCGAGCCTGGGCCTTCACGGGCGAGCTGTGGAACGGCAGGTCCGGGTTGGGCTTGGCGTCGGCGGCCACCCCGGTCTGGTAATCGGTCGCCAGCTGGCCGGAGATGAATACCCACGGCCCGGCCTGGATCGCTGGGGAGATGGGCAGCGGCGGCGTCGCAAGGGTACGGCCCAGAACACGTCGGTCCATGTGATCAGTCCTTCTGGCAGGCAGGCGGTTCGGTCGACGCCCGGTACGTGCAGGTCAATGGAGTCATGCGAGAAGCAGCCGACCGGCGTGGGCGATCGGGTCGTCCACGCCTATGCCGCGCAGGCCTGCCCACATAAGGGCTTGGCTGCCGCTCACGGCCGTCTTCCCGCTTCGGTCCTCGATGCCCTGGAGGGCGGCCAGTGTAGGGACGGCGGTGCACGGCATCCAGAGCGCCTCGACATCGCCATGGGCCTGCAGCGCGTCCAACGCACAGTCGCGCACGTCCGCGGGGGTCAGCGTCGAAGCTTCGAGAACGGTGTCTGCCGGAAACCTAGCAGCCGCGGCCACGTCCAGCCCGATGGAAGCCGCGTAAAGCCTGAAGACGGCGTTGACGTCGTCTGCATAAGGCGTGAGCAGGAGAAGCGACCGGGCCTTCATCTGCTTGAATGCGCGGGCGCAGGCCTGCCCAAGCCCCTGGACAGGACGCCCGCACAGCGAAGCCAACCGTCCAGTCAGGCCCTGCTCGCCCTCGGACCCCAGGACCACGCTGCCCACCGCGCAGGCGTAGAGGACGAGGCCGGCTCCGGCGCTTGCCAGGTTGCGCGCTGCCTCGGCGGACCTCTCTTCCATGGCCTTGTAGGCGTCCAGCGATCCGCCGTCCAAGCGCACGCGCGTGGTCGGAAACATGACGTCTTCAGGCAAGTACCTGGGCCACTCGTGCTCTATAGCGAGGCAGGCGGCAGGCTGGATGACGCCGATGCGTCCCCTCGAGCCCAGCGAAGTCCTGTCCTGCAAGCTCATCGTCAAGTGTGTTTCTCTCCGACCCGGGGTGCACGACGATCATGTGGCCAAATGCACGGGGTAGACGCTTGGTGATACTTCCTGCCGCTCTCGTCTAGCAAGCGTATTGAAGTAGAGGGAGTACGGGAACAGATATCTAGCTATATATCAGATGCTGATGAGGCATGAGCTTGGAGGAGAGCATGATCAGCCCGCCCGGGCTTGGCGAGGCGCAAGCCTGTCTTCGAGCTTGAACAGCTTGACCGCGGTGTCGCGCATGATCTTCCGGTATGGCCCCGGCCTGAGGGCGTGAGCTTCCATCTCCTCGACGGCGCGCTCGGGGTCGATCACCGGCCAGTCGGTGCCGAACATCACCTTGTCTTGGCCGTAGCTGTTCATGTAGTGCTTGAGAGAGGCGGGCAGATGCTGTGGTGCATAGGCGTCTATCCCTATGAACACGCGCCGGTGTTTCCAGGCCATGGCGATCATCTCGTCGGTCCAGGGAACGCCGATATGGATGCCGATTAAGCTAAGGTCCGGGAAGTCGATCGCGATCTGGTCCAGCAGGATCGGCTTGGCGACGCTTGGGAGCCGCACGTCCTTCTGGTAGATCAAGTTCTGGCCGACCTGCATCATGATGGGGATGTCGAGTTCGCAGCAGCGAGCATAATAGGGATAATAGAGCGCGTGGTCGGGCGCCAACCTGAACCAGTGCGGGTACAGATGAGCGCCGACGAAGCCCAGGTCATGGACCGCATGGTCCAAGTCCTTCAGGCCGGCGACCCCGCGGAACGGATCGACGCCGGCCAGCCCGGAGAAGCGATCGGGATGCAGCCGGCACCACTTGGCGATCTCTTCATAGGGGATCGCGAACGAGCCGCGCATCCGGGGGTCACCGGCGCGCACCGCGATCAGGAGCGAGTGCTCTACGCCCGCACGATCCATCTTGCGTAGGTAGGCATCGATGTCGACGCCGCCGCGCATCGCCTCGGGCATACGCACCTGAGCCTTGAAGTCCTCGTCCACGCCGGTCCAGCCGCTCTGCACCGCCTCCGGCGTAAAGAGATTCACGACGATGTCGATCGAACCTGTGAACCGCGCGCCGCTGGCGCGCATGACACGTCGTCCTCAGGGTCTAAACGTTGGCTCGACTGCCCGGGGCGGGGTCGAGGTCGGCGGTCCAAGGAACCAAAAGGTCTTCAAGTCGGCGCTCGTCGACGGCAACGCCGAGGCCGGGACCGGCGAGGACGGCCTGCGACCCCGTCAATCCGAGCGGCTCCACCACGACGTCGTCGGCCAGGTAGGCGGCGGTGAGGCTCACACCCCATTGAGGCGTGGCCATGGCGGTGGCGCAATGCAGCGTCGCCGCGTTGGCGACGCTCGTTTCGCCCACCTTCCCGGACAGGTTCGCCGAAAGCCCGAGCCCGCAGGCGAGCGCCGCGGCGTCGCGGACAGGCGTCAGCCCGCCCGCCTTGAGCAGCTTGAGGCTGACGCCGCTGGCCAACCCTTCCAGCTTGCACCGGACGATGTCGTGAACGTCGTGGATCGCCTCGTCGGCGCCGAGAGCAATGAGCGACTCAGCGGCGAGCACCGCCGCTTCAGCCGAACGATCCGGCGGCAACGGCTGCTCCAGGAACATCAGGCCGACATCGCCGAGGCGCTCGCAGAACAGCCTCGCCTCGCTCAAGGACCAGCCTCCGTTGGAGTCGGCGGCGATCCACGCCCCGGCGCCGAGCGCCCCGGCCAGGGCGCGGATGAAGCCGACCTCGTCCTCCACCGGCGCGTTGGCGGTCTTGAGCTTGATGAGTCGCGCACCCTCGGCGTAGCGGAGCTTGCACTCGTCGAGCCAGTCCGATTCGGAAGGGTCTATCAGGGCGATCGCGGGCGCGCTGCAGATTTCGTCGCCGCCGAGCAGCCTGGAGACCGAGACGCCCAGGTCGCGCGCGACGGCGTCGTGCAGGGCCATGTCGACGGCCGCCCTCACCGAGGTGGCGGCGGGGACGGCTTCCGTCATGACTTCCGAAAGCCGCCTCAGGTCGCGGGCGTCAAGGCCCGGCAGCCGGTCGTTCAAGGCGGCAAGCGCCAGGGCGGTGCTCTCCGACGTCTCGCCCGTGAGCTGGGTGGCGACGTTGGCTTCGCCCCAGCCCGTCGCACCGCCGGACGTGATGAGCCTGACGATGACCGTCCGCGACGACGTGATCGCCCGCCCCGCCATGCGCATCGGCCGCCGGAGCGGGATCTCGATGGGGAAGGCCTCGATCCGGACGATCTTCACGGTCGCTGGCCTCAGGCCCGCTTGGCGGCTTCAGGGCCTGAGTCGAGGCCTGCGATGTAGGTGTCGACCACGTCCTTGTTGCGGAAGCGGAACTGATTGAAGTCTGGTTTGCGCTTTTCCATGAAGGCGTTCATGCCCTCCATCGCCTCGTCCGAGCCCCAGACGTGGGCGAGGAGCTCCATGCCCGCCGTCCAGGATGCATAGAGGTTGTCTGACTCGTGGTTCAGCGACCGCTTGGTCATGCGGATGGTCTGGGGGCTGTGGCCCTTGATCGTCTCGCACAGCTCGATCGTCTTGGCCTTGAGATCTGCGAGCGGCACGGCATGGTTCGCCAGGCCGAGCTGCACGGCCTCCACAGCCGGCAGCCGGCGGCCGCAGAAGATCATCTCGCGCGCGATCCGCTCGCCGACGATGCGCGGCAAGTACTGGGTGGCGCCGACCGTCGGGCAGGCGCCAACCTTGGCCCCGGTCTGGCCGAACACCGCATTTTCCGACGCCACGACGATGTCGCACCAGAGCGCGAGTTCGTTGCCGCCCCCCATGCACCAGCCGTTGACCATGGCGATCACCGGGATGGTCAGCCCGCGTATGGTCATGGCGCAGCCCTGCATGCGGTCGTTCCAGTGGCTGGCGTTGACCCAGTTCAAGCGCATCATCGAGTTGAAGTCGCCGCCGGAGCAGAACGCCTCGTCACCGGCGCCGGTGATGACGGCGCAGGCGATGGAGGGGTCGTTGCGGGTCAGGCGAAGCGCGTAGATTATCTCGTCGAGCGTCAGTTCACGGATCGCGTTCAGCACGTGGGGACGGTCGATGGTGATCCAGGCGACCTGATCGACCACCTCGTACAGGATGTCGACGAACTTGCCGTCAGGCGAGACGAGGCTTGGCCGGCCGACGCCTTGATCGGTGTTTTGCATGGGTCTGTGTCCGCTCAGGATGTCTTGAAGGTCAGGCGACGGTCGTGGCCGGCTGCGACGCCGTCGTTCAGCGCCGCGAGGATCCAGTCGGCTATGGCGGGGTAGATGTCAGCGGCGACCTCGCCCATCGGGTGGTAGACGTCTTCGTAGAGCCAGAGCTCCTTGGGACAGGTCAGCGCGTCCAGGAAGGCGTGGATGTCATCGGGCGGGCAGAGCTCGTCCATGTCGCCGCCGACGAGGAGGTAGGGGACGGCGAGCTCGCGCGCGACGGCGCGAAAGTTCTCGTCCATCTCGTCGACGAGCTCGTCGAAGGCGGCCTCATCGTAGGTATTGGTCATGTACATGTGGATGCGCTTGAAGTTGGGCTGCGCCTGCTCGAAGATCACGTCGAAGGGGCCGACGCAGGGCATCTGACCCGCCACCGCCTTGATCCGCTTGTCGAAGGCGCCGATCTCGACGCCGTAGCGCGTGCCCATGCTGGTGCCGAACATGGCGAGCCTGTCGATATCGACGTCGTCGCGGGTGACCAGGTAATCGATAACGGCGCTTCCCGCCCTGGCGAAGTTGCCGAGCGTCAGCCACACGCCGTTGATGTTACTCTCGCCTTGTCCCGGACCGTCCATGACGCAGATGTTCATGCCGCGGCGTACGAACTCGTTGTTGAAGGGGTTGGGGAAGTCCTCCTTCGTCGCATCCATTCCCGGCGAATAGAGGACAGTGGGACGGGGGCCGTCACCCGGCGCCTTGTGGAACAGGCAGGTGATGCTCTGCCCGTCGCCGATCTCGATCGCGTGGCGGGTGACCGCGCCGTCGAGCAGTTCGATCAGGCGATCGTAGCAGCGCAGCATGGCGGCGTGGTTGGCGATCTTGCCGGGGTGGCCGTGCACCGGGATGAGGTGCTGGGCGCGACCCCAGTAGAGCGCCGCCCGGTGATAGTGCTGGCTCGCGGTCACGCGGCGCCCGCTGTCGTAGGCGTCGCGCGCCAGGCTCTCCTGGTGCCGGGCGACGCGCGCCCACTCCCGCGGCAGGGCGCGGCGCCCCGACAGCCGCTTGAAGACCTGCTCCATGTCGGTGAACTTGAAGCCACGTTCCAGCCGCACCCCCATGATCCCGGGGTGCAGCACGTCCTCGTTGTCGGTCAGCTTGATGAAGTTGTCGAAGATCCAGTTCTGACCCGCCCGCGGCGGCTGGCGCCGTCTCGTGCTCGCGGGCGGTTTGATCGGCGCGTTCATGTCAGGCACTCTCTGTGGGAGCGGCGGCTTGGAGCTTGTCGCGTCCTGCTGCGGGTCTGACGGGGGTCGCCTCGCGCAGGGCGGTGATCGCTTCGGGATTGAGCAGGGCGCCGAGGTCGCCCGGGTCCTCTCCGATCAAGGCCGCACGGATGACGCGGCGCATGATCTTCTGGTTGCGCGTGCGGGGCAGCAGGTCGACAAAGACGAAATAGGAAGGCCGGAACGGCGCTCCGGCGGACGCGGCAAGCAGCCTGGACAGCGTTGCGGCGGCCAGATCCGGTGAGGGCGCGTGGTCCGCCAGCACCGCGGCGCACGCCAGGGCCGAGCCGGCGATGGGGTCCGGGACGCCGACGATCGCCGCCTACACCAGAAGCCCGCTCTCGACGAGGATCGACTCGAGCTCGGCCGGTCCGGTCCGCTTGCCGGCGATCTTGATGGTGTCATCGGAGCGGCCGAGCAGGTACCAGAGGCCGTCCTCGTCGCGGCGGGCGTAGTCGCCCTGGACCCAGCAGCCCGGGATCGTGCTCCAGTAGCTGTCCAGGAAGCGCCGCGGCTCGCGCCAGAGGCCGCGCGTGATGCCGATCGAGGGGCCGCGCAGGACAAGCTCCCCCGCCTCGCCCGTCCCCACACGGCGGCCCTGCAGGTCCACTATGTCCGCACCGACGCCGGGGACCGGGCCGCCGAAGGCGCACGGCTTCAACGGATCGTGCAAGGTGCCGATGAGGATGGCCCCACCGATCTCGGTGCCCCCGGCGTAGTTCAGGATCGGGAGACGTTCGTCGCAGACGTGTCTGAAGAACCATAGCCAGGCGTCCTCATTCCAGGGTTCGCCGCTGGAGACCGTGGCGCGCAGGCTGGAGAGGTCGTAGCCTTCCAGGACCTTGGAGCCGAAACGCATCATCTGACGCACCACCGTGGGGACGATGCCGCAGATCGTGACGCCGTGGTCCTGAATCAGCTGCCCGATGCGGCCCGGCACCGGCCAGTCCGGCGTACCCTCCGCGATCACCAGCGTGGCGCCGGCGAGCAGCGAACCGATGATGGACTTGGGGCCTATCACCCAGCCCATGTCGCTCATCCACAGCAGCCGGTCGTCCGCCTGAAGGTCCAGGCACAGCAGGACGTCCAGCGTATTCTTGCCCATCAGGCCGCAATGGGTGTGGACCGTGCCCTTGGGCTTGCCTGTGGTGCCGGACGTATAGACCAGCATCGCCGGCGCCTCGGCGTCGACGATGGTGGCCGCCCGCTCGGCGGGCATCCGCTGCGACATCGAAAGCCAGTCGACGTCTCGACCCTCCGTCATTGGGGCGGCGGGACCGCGGGCGACCACGACCACGGTATCAAGATCAAGGCCAAGCCCTACGGCCTCATCGACCACCGCCTTCATAGGAACGGCGGAACCCCGCCTGAACGCTGCGCCCACGGTTACGACGACGCGGGCGCCGGCGGCCTTCAGCCGGTCGGCGATAGACTGGGGGCCGTAGCCCGAGAAGAGCGGAAGCACGATCGCGCCGACCCGCACGACGGCCATGAAGGCCGCCGCCGCCTCCGGGATCATGGGCATGTACAGGCCCACGACGTCGCCCGGCTTCACACCGCGTACATCCAACAGGCCGGCGAACTTCGCGACCATGGCGGCGAAGCCGGCATAGGTCAGCGACTTGGCGGCCCCGTCCTCCCCGCTCCAGACGACTGCCGGCTTGTCGTCGTCGCCGTGGGGAAGATGCCTATCCAGGCAGGCGAGGGAGAGATTCGTGCGGCCGCCCACGCACCAGCGAGGCCGCTCAATGCCATCCTCTAGGGACAGTATCTGCTCGAACGGCACGTCGAATGGAAGATCGAAGACCTCGAAGATCCGGGTCCAGAACCAAGCAGGGTCGGCGTCCGCCCTAGTGCGCAACGCGGGAAGATTTGGGATATCGCAGGCGGCGAGAAAGGACGACAGGCGGCTTGCATCCCGTACGGAGTCGCTCGGCTGCCAGATAATTTCGTCCGACATGCCGCCTGACACCACGTTCCGCAAGAACTACCCGATGCGGGACAGTAGAGAGCGACGGCGGCAGGCAGGAAAGCTATTTCAGCATATGTGCGATGCTAGTCGCGCATGATTAAAATCGAAGTCCGGTGATGACACCGGCCGCTTCGGCTTCAGTCAGCGCGAAGCCTGAAGGGGATCTCGCGGGCCTGTTGTACAATCAGGCCCCGAACCGCCTTCATGGCCGATGTCTGCGGCCGCTTTGGGTTGGTCCCGATCACCAGATCGCGAACGAGTTCCGGCTTGCAGATGCGGCGGACTTTAAGCTTACCGGAACTGATTTCCTTATGAACCAGTGCGAACGGCAGGATCGAAGCGAACGTCCCGCGTGTCAGGATTTCCTTGATGATCGGTATGCTGTCGAGTTCAAGAGTATAATTAAGTGCAAATCCGGCCTTTCTGACCAGCGGATCGACCACGTTGCGAAATCCCCGTGTCATCACCAGCGCCAGCGGCGCTATCTCCTCTACAGCGATTGGCTCGACAACGTCGTCGAAGAGTCCGGCGCTCCCAACCAGCACCATGTCCTCCCGTGCAAGCCGGCTGCGACTGAGCATCGGCGCATCCCCGCTGTCGGTCAGGATGGCCATGTCAATCCGGCCAAGGTTCAGCCATTCCTCCAGGAAGATGCTGAGGCCCTCGATGACGTGCACTGTGACGTCGGGGAAGACGCGGCGACATTCCTCCACGAGCGTGAGGGTGAAGATCGTGGAGAGGGAGGGCGGAAGGCCGACGGTCGCCGTACCCTTGGCCTTGTCCGGCGCGCGCATGACGGCCTCGCGCATCTGCTCGGCCATCGCCAGCATGTCCTCGCCCATCGTCAACAGGATCTGCCCCGCCTCAGTTGGCTCGACCTCGCGCGTCGTGCGGAACAGGAGCTGGGTGCGAAGGTCGTCTTCCAGAGCCTGGACCTGCCGGCTTACCGCGGGCTGGGCGATGTTCAGCGCTCGTGCAGCCTTGCTGAAGCTTCTTAGGTTGACCACGTAGGTGAACGTGCGGATCTGCTTCAGGTCCATCGGGCTTCTCTCGTATCAAAAGCCTTCATATTCCACGCCGCCAAGTGAAGCCGTGTTCGGTATTCGAGCGGCTCGTCACCCGGGAACGCCTTCAGACGGACCTGAAACGTTCGAGGCGCTCGATCAGGCTGACCTCATCGATTACTTCCGCGTACTTGGCTTGTAGATCAAACAGGTTGGCCGCCTGAACCTCGGGGTTTCGATCCCCGCAGGCCTCCCGCACCAGAAAGGGTGCGAAACCGTGCTGCAACGCGTCAAGTGCTGTGGTCCGCACGCAGCCGGAGGTCGAGAAGCCGCCAATGATCACCGTGTCCACCCGCCACGCCTGCAGGGTGGAGGCGAGGGAGGTGCCGAAGAAGGCCGAGGCGTACTGTTTGGTGACGACCAGCTCACCTGGCAGCGGGGCCACCCCGTCCGCAAAGGCGCCGAACGAACTGCCGGCGTCGAAAAGCTTCAGCGCCGGGACCTTGCGGTAGAACAGCCCGCCATCCACCCCATCGGCCTGATAAACGACGTTGGTGTAGATGATCGGAACGGCCAGGCGGCGGGCCGCGTCGATCAGCCTCAGCATCGAAGCCAGGGCGTTCTCAACGCCCGCGTAGAGCGAGCTGTCCTTCCGCAGGTAGGCTTGAACGACATCGACGACGACCAGCGCCGGCCGTCCACCGAAAGCCAGTGCGCCGTTGAAACCCGCATCTGCGTAGTCGCGGTCCAGCTCGCCCGTCATGGAGCCGGGCGGCCGGCTCGTACGGCCGTACGCCCTGAACGCTGGACGCCACCCCGATGAATCGCGAGACAGAGACATCTGGCGGCGCCTCAACGCCGGTCTCCGAGCCGATGGCCATCTCTTCCTCTCGTCGCATTGTATGCAATCTTTGTGGATGGGCGAGTGGCCGGGTGTCAATGGACTGACGTCGTTCAGGCGGAATGTCGATTTAAGCTGAAGCTTTCACTGACATGGCGACGGCGGGAGGGCTGCCGTCGAGCTGACGGGCCGCCGGCTGGGCCGGCGAGCCGGAGAGAACGCGGAAGGCTGCGTGGATGTGGCTTCTCATCACGGAAGCGGCCCACGCGCTATCATGGATCGCCAGGGCGTCGATCAGCTCGCGGTGATGCGCCATGGAACGAGCGAGATCCTGATCGGAATACCTCGCGAGCGTGCGCCGGGCGAGCGGGACCTCGATGACCAAGGCCGCCATCGCGGAAAGCCGCGGGCTCTCGGCCGCCTCCAGGATGATCCCGTGAAATTCAGAGTTGGCCGAGGTGAACTCGGCGCTGAACTGATCGTCCTCCAAGTCGACGGACTTTTCCATCCAAGTGGCGAGTTCGCGCAAACGTACGATGGCTGGCGCCCCGATCGATAAAGCCGCTCGCTCGGCGGCATGGCTTTCGACCATCGCACGCAAGGCATAGATCTCCTTCAGCTCGGCTGCGGACACCGTCGAGACCTGCGCGCCGGCGTTTGGCGTGAACTTCACCAGTCCTTCCAGGGTCAGCCGCCGCAAGGCTTCGCGCACCGGCGTTCGGGACACCTCGCAGAAGCCGGTCAGCTCGTCCTCCTTCAGTCGGCGCCCAGGCTCGAAGTCGCCGGAGAGGATGGCGCTGCGGATGCGGTCGTAGGCCTTGTCGCCGGCCGTTGAAACCGGGGTTTCTTTCATAGGCATGAAAGGTTGCAGGCCATGCCCCGACGCACATTGCAAGGCGCAGCTGAACAGAACTTGTCGCTGGAACGTGCAGACCGTCGATCATGAGGTCTACTCGCACCGGCGCTAGACATGCCCGTGCTCATACCACGCCGCGGACCTTGAGGTCTGCGAGGGCTTCGGCGTCCAGTCCCAACTGGGTGCCGTAGATTTCGGCGTTGTGCTGTCCGACCTCGGTGGGGGCCGGCGTGCGGACGCGGCCGGGCGTGGCGGAGAGCTTGGGGAAGACGTTCTGCATCTTCACCGTGCCCCAGCGCGGGTGTGGCAGCTCGACGATGGACTCGCGGGCGGCGAACTGAGGGTCCTCCAGCATGTCAGGCGCGCGATAGATCTTGCCCGACGGAACCTGGGCCTCGATCATCAGGGCTTCCAGTTCATCGACCGTCAGGGTGCGGGTCCATTGCGAGATCAGCTGGTCGAGTTCGACTTGGTGCTTGCCGCGCTGGATATGGTTGACGTAGCGCGGGTCGGTCGCAAGCTCGGGGCGGCCCATGGCGATGCAGAGCCGGCCGAACACCGTGTCCTGGTTGGCGCCGATCAGATACTCGCCGTCGCGGCAGGGATAGACGTTGGAGGGGGCGATGCCGGGCAGGGCGGAGCCCGAGCGTTCGCGGATGTAGCCCATGTGCTGGTAGTCGGGGATCAGGCTCTCCATCACCTGCAGCACGCTCTCGTAGAGCGAGCTGTCCACCACCTGGCCCTCACCCGTGGCGTCGCGGTGGCGGAGCGCGGCGAGTGCGCCGAGGCAGCCGTAGGTGGCCGCGAGCGCATCGCCGATGGAGACGCCCATGCGCGAGGGCGCGCGGTCCGCGTCGCCCACGATGTAGCGCCAGCCGCCCATGGCCTCGCCGATGCCGCCGAACCCTGCGCGCTTGGCGTAGGGGCCGGTCTGTCCGTAGCCCGACACCCGCACGATGATCAGCCCGGGATTATCCGCGTGCAGCGTCTGCGGCGCCAGTCCCCAGCCCTCCAGCGTACCGGGGCGAAAGTTCTCGATCAGCACGTCGGCGCCGGCGATCAGCTGGCGGGCGAGCGCCTGACCCTCCACCACGCGCAGGTTGGCGCTGACCGAGCGCTTGTTGCGGGCCACCACCTCCCACCACAAGGGATAGTCGCCCCGGCCCCAGTCGCGCATCGGATCGCCCTTGCCGGGCGGTTCGATCTTGACCACGTCCGCGCCCATGTCGCCGAGCAGCTGGCCGCAGAACGGCCCGGCGATGAGCTGGCCCATCTCCACCACCTTCAGCCCCTTCAGCGGCCCGGTGTTCTCCACCGGCGCGCTCGTGGACGGGGCCTCCGCCTCGATCTTCGCGGTGCTCACAGCGGCTACTCCGCAGCCATGCGCATGGCGCGCGACAGGCTGCGCCAGACCGGCGGCCGGGGCGCGGGCAGGCCGGTCTGCGCCTCGCAGGTCTCGCGCAGGGTCTCCAGCGACGGACCGCGGTCGAACACCGGCAGCGGCGTGTTGCGCCCGCCGCGCATCTCGCTGCGGAGTGCCTCAGTGGCGGCGGCGTCGACCGCGCCTTGCGCGTCGCAGACCACGCCATAGCCGCGCGCGCCCTGGACGCTGACCAGGCCGCGCCGGATCTCCAGGCCCACCAGCTCGGGATCGCGCTCCAGCGGATCGCCCCAGCCGCCGCCACCCCAGGTGACGTAGTGGAGCAGGTCGTCCGGCTCGACGCGGACGTTGTCGCACTTGGAGGGCAGCACCACGCGCGTCCCGTCCGCCCGCTCAAGGTGCTTGTAGGAGCGCGCGCCGGGCTTGCCGCCGTTCACGCCCCAGGGCGGTACGAACCAGCGGTCGTCGTGGATGGCGATGGTCCCGGGCTCCAGGAACCGGTAGGTCATCAGGATGCCGTTGCCGCCGCGGAAGAAGCCGGCCCCGCCGCTGTCGGCCACGCTCGTATAGGCCTCGATGCGCATGGGGAAGTAGCGCTCCAGGAACTCGTTGGGCACATTGGTGAAGCCCGGCCATAGGGAATGGCCGTCAGGCCCGTCGCCGAAGGGCCGGCCGGGGATGCCGCCGAAGCCGATCTGGAACAGCTGGAACCACTCGCCGTCCGCATCGTGGCCGGAGAACATCAGGTGGGGCGAGGAGGAGAAGCCGGCCGCGGCCAGGAACTCCGGCGTCTTCTGGCCGAGCAGCGCGCCCAGCACGTCGAAGATGCGGCCGAGCGCATGGGTGCGGCAGGACAGCGCCGCCGGGAACCTCGGCTTCAGCAGGGAGCCTTCGGGGATGCGAACTTCCACCAGATCGTAGAAGCCGTCGTTGAACATGATCTGCGGGTCGAACACCATGACCATGTAGATGCCGAAGAACATCTTGAACATGTTCTCGTTCATGTAGAAGTTTATCGAGCTGTCGGACTGCGGATCGGTGCCCTCGAAGTCGAGCAGCACCTTCTCGCCCTGGCGCTGCATGGTGCACTTGATCTTGAATGGCCCCGCGCCTCGGCCGTCGTCGCAGATGTAATCCTCGAACGAGACCGGCTCCTCGCCGATGGAAGTGGCGATCAGGGACTTCATGGCCCGGTGGTTGCGGGCCAGCAGCTCGTCCAGCGCCGAGGTGAACACCTCCTCGCCGAAGCGATCGCAGAGCTCCAGCACGCGGCGCCCGGCCACCTTGCAGGCGGCGACGATGGCGTGGAGGTCGGCCTTGTACCATTCGGGCATGCGCGACTGGTGGGCGGCGATCCTGACGATGTCGGTCTGCAGCTCGCCCCTCCGGTAGAGCTTCACGGGGGGCATCCGCAGCCCCTCCTCGAAGACGGAGCCGGCGT
>CAXUCS010000024.1:0-15372 GCA_964249365.1 uncultured Caulobacteraceae bacterium
AGGGAGTGACACATCTATCTGGCAGAGGAGTGACATTACGATCCGGCGCGTACATTCAAGCCGCGCAGAAGATGAATTATCGGAAATCAACGCGCCTAAAGTGTTGATAGCAGGTCTTTTTGGATCCAAACTCGGCGTGCATCATAGGCAATTCGCTCAGGCCGCCGATGTCGCGCTAGCCGTTCATCTGCTGGGAGCCGCCGTGACCGGCGAGAGGCGATGAAGCCGGAAGCGCTCCGCGCCTAGAGCCTTCGTGGCGACCTCCACCAGATGCTCGTGATGGGTGAACACGAGGACCTGGAGCTGACCGGCGGCGTCGCGCAGCGTTCGCATTATGGCGGCGGCGCGATGATCGTCCGAGGTCGAGAGAAGGTCGTCGCAGATCAACGGTGGCTGCGACGGTTGAGCGGCGCTCAGAAGCGAAGCCAATCGCAGGGAAAGGTAAAGCTGGTCGCGTGTCCCTTCGCTGAGCCCGTGGACCGGTGTCCGGTCGCCGTCCGTTCGCACGGCCACGATCTGGGCCTGGTCGGAGTCATCGTAGTCGAACGAGAGGCCGCTGAACGCGTTCTGGGTGGCCGTAGCGAACAAGCCTCCAGCGCGGGCCAGCAGGGGCGCTTGGCTGGTCGCACGATGACGCTCGATAACCCATCGCAGCAGCGCAGCCTGGCCGGCGGCTTCCAGGTGGCGCTCAGCTGCGCCGCGAAGCGCCGCCTGGGTGTCCGCGACGACCTGTTGAGCGTCGGCTGCATCGAGGGAGCTTGCAGCCTCGTCGAGCGCCGCCCGCGCCTTCGCCAGGTCGCGTCCGACGTTCTCACGCTCGCTGTCGAGTTCAGCCCGACGCGCCAGCAGGGCCTCACGCTCCGACGCTGCAGCGTCCGGCGCTAGATCGTCGGCGGCCCGCTGCAGCCGCTCCACGGTCTGCCCCTCCCCCGCGTCATGCAGGTCCTTGAGGGCTTGGTCACGTCGCGTGACGAGATCAGCCGCGCGCTTGGCCGCCGCGATCACAGGTTCCAACTGGACTTCTTCGGAGACCTCGGCTTGCGCGATCAGGGTGGCGATGTCGACCTCCGCCGAGTCCAGGGCGCGCCGAGCGGCCGCGGCGGCGGCGTTCGCGCGCGCCAATCGATCGCTGGCGCTCTGGACGTCGCGGCTCCGCTCCAGGCCGGCGCGCAGCTCGACTGCTAGCCCCCGCATCGTCCCACTTGCCCGCTCGGCCGGAGGCCGGTCGAGATCCTGCAGCAGCAGGCCAACCTCATGGTCGAACGCCTTGACGTCGTGCTCCATAGCGTCGACTTGACGGGCAAAGCCGACCCGTCGAACAGCCTCCTGCGCCGCTTGGTCGAGTTGGTCTAACGCGAGCGTCAGGGCTTCGGGTTCGGTGCGCAGCAGACCTCCCTCCGCGCCGAGCTGCTGGCGTTCGGCGTCCAGGTGCGTCCGCTCCGTCCGGATCGCTTCCTCCTCGCGCGACAAAGCGAGCGAACGTCGTTTCAGAGCCTCGTCCTTTACGCGGTACTGGCCTTCCGCCTGAACGGCTTTCTCGATCCGTTCCAAGGCGCGCCGCCCCTCCAGGCGTCGTGGGCCGAAGCCTTGCGGCGCCTCGAAGCCGGCCGCCTCGAGAGCCGCGCCGAGCTGCGCATAGGCTCCATCGAAAGCCGTTTGCAGCTGGTCCGCCTGCCGCTCGGCCATTTCGGCGGCCGCGGCGTCCTGCAAGGCGCGCTCCCGGGCGCCGCGCCAGGACTCTAGCCCAACGAGCGCCAGCGAGGCTGGCAAGCCGATGACCGTGGACCGCTCGCTCCAGGCGAGCTCCAGTTGACCTACCGTCCGGGTGTGCCTGTCTATCGCGGGGCGTGCGGCAGTCGCCTCCGCCTTAGCTTCAGCGTGCGCGATGCACGCCAGCGCATGTTCCGCCACGCGGGAGGCCTCCGACTGGCGCCGGTCAGCCAGCGCGTCCGCCCGCACCACGCTCTCCGCGAGGCGCAGGCCCGCCTCCCCATCCCCGGGAGTGCGGTCCGATTGCAGACGCTGAAGGACCTCTCCGAGCATCTCGCCGCGCTCCGCCCGGGCAGCGGCGACCGCGTCTGCGGTCGGCAGGTCGCCGCCGGCCGCTAGCTCGGCCATACGGCGGCGCTGGGTGGCGATCTCGACCGCGGCGCGCTCGTGGCGCTCCCAGGCGGCCGCCGTGGCCTTCTTGGCCGCATCCATCTCAGCCAGGAGCTGCCTTACCTCCTCCCGAGAAGGCAGAGCCAGGGCGGCGAGCGCATCCACGTCGCCGGCCCAGTCTAGCGCGGCTCGGCTCTGGACCGCGCGACGTGCCTTGTCGAGATAGTCGCGCCGCGTCGTCTGCAGCCGCTCCTCCACGTCACCGGCGACCGCATCCAGCACCGAGCGGAGATCACGCACATCTGGCGCGACCCCCGTGTGGTCGCGATTAGCCTCGAGCTCATGCCGCTCGTGTGCGAGTTCGGCTTCGTCTACGCCGAGCTTGCGAACCCGCGCTTCCAGCCTGCGATGGACTTCCAAGTGTTCGCCAAGGCGCCGCCGCCAGTGGTCAGGCGGTAGGGCCGCATTGGGCACCAGACCTGCCGCCGTCCGCAGTAGGGTCAGACGACGGTCAGACTCCTCCAGTTCGGGACGACGCCGCAGAAGGTCGTTCTCCGCCTTCTCCACGGCAGGGCGTCGCTCCTCCAGGCCCTCGATCCGGGCTCGTTCCGACAGGATGGACGCCGGCAGAGGCGATGCGTCGAGGATCGTCTGAGCCTGACTCTGTTCATCCCGGCTGGCCGCCAGGGCTTCCTGCGCGGTCGACCGTCGCGCTCGCGCGTCGTCCAGGCATCGCTGGGCGTCCGCGGGCAGGTCAGGCGTAGGTCCGAGCGCGGCTAGATCGGCGGTCGCAGCCGCGTGGCGTTGGAGAGGCGCGCGCGTGCGGGCTAGACGCTCAAGGGCGCCCAACTTGCTCGTGATCGTCTTGGCTTCCTCGACCAACTCCGCGCGCCGGCGTTCAGCCTCCGCCTCATGGGTCTTGATCTCCGCCAACTCAGCATCGTTGAGGGTTGCCTCTCGGACCCGCTTCAGAGCGTCCTGGCGCTCGCGCAGGAGCTGGTTGACGATGGGATTGGAGCCGCCGGGCTTGAACAGAGCCTGAGCCTGCGCCTCCAACCGCCGCAGCTCGGCTCCGGCGGCGGCCAGGCCTGTGCCGGCCTCGAACAAGGTTCGCGCCGCGTTGTCCCGCCCTTCCAGCATGGCGTGTCCTCCAGCCCGAAGCTTCGCGTGGTCCAACCCGAACATCCGCTCGAACGCGGGCCGGTCCAGCGGTCCGAGAAGGGGGGCCAGGGTGTCGTCCGGCAGGGCCGTCCCGTCCGGCCGCAGCAGGGTGTTCTTATTGCCCTTGCGCCTCACGACGCTCAGCTGGCCGCCTGAATGCTCCAGCTCCGCCCGGATCCGCAGCTCTTGGTAGCCGAAGCGCCAGTCCTGGGAGGTTTGCCCGGGAAAGCCGAACAGTAGGTCGCCGATCGCGGACAGCAGGGTCGACTTGCCCGCCTCGTTTGGTCCCACAACGAGGTGAAAGTCGCAGTCCGCCTCGCCGAAATCGAGGACCCGATCGGCGTAGCCGCCGTACCGGACGAGTTCCAAGGCGCGAAGCCGCATCAGTCAGCCTCGGCCAGACGGGCTTCTAGCGCGCGGCGGGCGGCGCTGAGCAGGGCGGCGGAATCGCCGGTTCGAGCTGCAGCTAGGAGAGAGCCCGCTTCCGTCAGATCCGGGGGGAGCTTGTCGATCAATGGCCGCACGGCGGCCTGGATGGCGCGCACGCAATCGGCGTCAGCCTCTGCATCGGCGAGAAGCTCAGCGAGTTCGGGGCCCAAGGCTGCGGGTTCATCGTCCGCCGTCAGTCGGACCCCCTCGATCCAGAGTTCATCGGAGATCAGGGCGGCGCGAGCTTCGACCTCTCCGCGTAGCCAATCTGGATCGGAGAGCAGCTGCCGACGCAGCCGCCCTCTCGCCTCGACGCTCACGCGGGCGGCCGTCGGACGCGGTCCCACAGACCGCACCGCCGTGCGTAGGGCCGCCTCGATGGCAGCCAGAAGCTCCGGCATATCGCGTGCGGGCGCGGCGTCCACACCTGCCTGCGCCCAACGCACCTCGTCGCAGGCTCTGAATTCTAGCCCATCTACGGCGTTGTCGACCACGCGCACCAGCATGGCCCCCTTAGGGCCGGTCTCTCGGACGTGGCGGCCCTGTAGGTTGCCCGGGAAGACCACGTGCGGCTCGGAGGCGCGCACCCCCGCTTCGTGGACGTGGCCGAGCGCCCAGTAATGGTGGCCCATCGCCCGCAACTCGTCGATGGTGCACGGAGCATAGCGCTCATGTCCCGCGTGACCATCCAAGGCGGTATGCAATATGGCCAGGTTGAAGCGGCCCGGCGTCGGCGGACAGTAGGTGGCCGCCAGGTTCTCCGTCGTGGCCGCTTCCTTGTAGCTGCGGCCGTGCACGGCCACGCCAAGATCTTCGAGTTCTACGGTCTCGCACCGCCGGTTGCTCAGCAGGTGCACACCCGGCGGGGGGACCAGATGTCGCGCGACGCGGCTTTCGGCGTCGTGGTTGCCGAAGATCACGAACGCTCGGACGCCTGCCCGCGACAGACGGCTAAGCTGGGCGGTAGCGAATTGGCCCGTGCCCTGGTCTTTCCAAGCACCGTCGTACAGATCGCCGGCGATTACCACGAAATCAACTCGCTCTGCGATCGCCAGATCGACAAGATTGCTGAAGGCTCGCCGCGTAGCACCCTTCACCAGGCGCGAGAACGCTTCGTTCTTCGCCGAGAGGCCGTTTAGAGGGCTGTCGATGTGAACGTCTGCTGCGTGGAGGAAGGCGAAGTCCCGGGCCATGGTCGTAGCCTATCGCTTTCCGCGCCGAGTTGCAGCCTTCATCAGGTCGCGCAGGGAGGCGGCCTATTTGGGCACAGATGCGGCGAGCCGCGGATCGCAGTCTGCACGCCTCGTCACGCGGACGAAGCAACAGACGTCGCGCTCATCCGGCCGCAGGGGGATCAGCTACAGATCACACGCGAGAAGGTTTCTTATCGCGGGTTATATGCGCCTCGGAGGCTAGCGTGGACCCTGTCAGACCCAAGCCGCCCACCCCGCGCGCCGCCATGGCGCTCGCCAAGGCGCAGGCCTACCAGGACGCCGCGGACGCGCCCTCGACGCTACGCGCCTATGCTTCCGACCTGAAGAACTTCCAGGCTTGGTGCGCCAAGAGCGGGCTTCAAGCCCTTCCGGCCACGCCGGAGGTGGTGGGCGCCTACCTGGCGGCGGCTGGCGAAGGCTACGCCATGCAGACGCTACGACGGCGCGTGGCCGCCATCGCCCGTGCCTCGGGCCTAGCCGGGAGTCCGCTGGACACCAAACATCCCGCCATTCGTGAGACCCTACGCGGGATCGGGCGCACCCACGGGAGCCGCGGCCGCCGCTCCGCTGCCTTGACCACGACCGAGCTCCGGAAGCTCAGCGAGGCTTGCGGGACAGGGCTGGCAGGCAGTCGCGATCGTGCCCTCTTCCTGGTCGGCTTCGCCGGGGCGCTGCGACGCTCGGAGCTGGTGGCGCTGGACGTGGAGCGGTTGACCTGGTCCAACGATGGCGTGCGGCTCTTGCTGGAGCGCTCCAAGACCGACAAGGAGGGTGAAGGCGCGGAGGTCATGATCGTGCGGGGTCGCCACGAGGGCACCTGCCCTGTTCGCGCGCTGCGCACGTGGCTGGACGTGGGCGGCGTCAAGGCGGGCCCGGTATTCCGCAAGGTGAACAAGGCAGGTCGGGTGGAGCCGCGACGGCTCAGTGAGGATGCCGTGCGCCAAATCCTGCTGCTGCGCGCGGCCCTAGCCGGGGTCAAGGGCACGCTGGCCGAGCCGGTCAGTCCGCACGGGCTGCGGGCCGGGTTCGTGACGACAGCCTACCGCAACGGCGTTTCGGACGAGGAGATCATGGGGCACACCCGCCATCGCAGCCTGTCAACAATGCGTAGCTACGTGCGCCGTGCCAAGCTCAGCCCGAACAGCCCTGCCTCGAAGCTCGGCCTCTGACGGCGGGCTTTGGCCGAAAGCGGAGAGGCAGGTAACGGCAGCGGTAATGAAGAAGCTGCCATTCGGCAGCCGCGCGGTGGCAAGCGCGTGCAGTAACGCTGCTCTCCCCGACTTCCGGTGACCACACGATGGGACGGCGCATCCTTGACCCATTAGCCGCCCGCTGGCGGGCGAGACGATGGCGCGCACCACCATGGCGGCCCGTTGGTCCTGCACATGGCGGCTTGCCTGCATCCGAGCCGAGTCCGAACAACTAATCCGTTCGGTCACAGCCATTTACCCGAGTATTCAAATGTCGCTAGACAGGACTCTTCAAGGCATCTATGAGCGCGAAAAGTGACCAACTGTAAAGGAATTATATAACTTTTTATTAGGTTTAGTTAAGAACGAGTTGCAAGATCAGGTCTATAATCTTATCAGTGGAGAGTGAGACACATAGTCTAATCGGCCGACGATTGGCGAAGAATGATGGTCGGGTCTGCTGTGTCTCCGTAGGACGCCAGTCGAATACGACCATGCCTCTGGTGTGCAGGCCGTCGAGTTCGACCAGGCGACGCCGAGACCATGGGCTTTACAGAAGCCGGGCTGGACAACGTCCAGGACTACCTCCGACACATGCCCTCGGACGCCGCCGGCTGAGTGGACGCGTCCTCAGCGCGACGCTTACGCTCACCGCACCCACTATAATGGACACGCCACTTTGCTCATGAGCTTCCGTTTGTGCTTCTTGGTAGCCTCAATCGAGGATCAAGATGCCCGAAGGTTTCTCATTGCGGATGAAGGAGTTGCTGAGTCAGGACCAATTTCTCGCTGACTGAAAGCGGCACCGTTTTGGTTAGAGAATGTCGATCGCAATCGCGCTTTCCGTGCGTCGTGGCCAAACCGGGTATCGACCGAGCAAGAGGAGGGCAGCCGCTGCCGTCAGCAGGACCAGGGCACAGATCCACAGCCCTGGCCCGTAGCGCCCCGTCATGTCGAATACGGATGCCAGCGCCACGCCGCTGAGGCTTGCGCCCAGGAAGAACAGGCTGGTGGTCAGGCCCAGGAGCGTTCCGTAGTTGCGGAGCCCGAAGTAGCGGCCGACGATATAGGGCAGCAGGTCCCCGTCTGCGCCGCCGGCCGTGCCGATGAGCACGGCCGCCACGACGGCCAGAGCCAGGCTGACGTGGGCCTGCGCCAGCACGATGCAGGCCGCCGCCTGCAGAACGAGAAACAGCAACGCTACTGCGGGTGCCCATTGCCGGTCCAGAAGCACACCGCAAAGGAGGCGTCCAAGGATTACGCAACCTCCGATAATACTCGTCATGAGGGTCGCTTCGTCGACAGAGCGTCCCGCGATCGTTAGGATCTTGATGAGGTTCGGGACTAGGCCGGAGTAGCCCACAGCGATCAGCAGAAAGGCTCCGCCGATCAGCCAGAACCTGTATCCTCGCAGCGCCTGGCCGATCGTGGCGCCTTCCGAGTCCAGTGGCCGCAGGCTCGCCGCTGGCCCTCGCCTGTGGTCCGCACGCAGGAACAGGGCGGCCAAGGGGAACGCGATGAGCAGCGGCAGGAGGCCCAGGACGACGTAGCTTGACCGCCATCCCAAGGCCGCGATCAGGTGTTGCGCCAGCGGCGGACATGCGATGCCCGCGACCCCGGTTCCAAGAAAGGCGATGCCAAGCGCAAGGCCGCGCGCCTCCACGAAGGCGGCCCCGATCACCCGGGTCCAGGTGACGATGATCGTCCCGGTTCCCGTGGCGGCGATGAGGAACCAGATTGTCCTGAAGGTGGACAGCCGACCGTCCATGAGGCTCAGCGACATGAAACTGAAGCTGAACAGCACCAGCGAGATCAAGGCGACGCGCTTTGCGCCGAAGTGATCAGCCAGCCAGCCGATGAGCGGGATGACGGCCATGTTCGTGAGGAAGAAGACCGTCAACGCGCTCTGGGCGCCGGCGGTGGTCCAGCCGAAGGCGGGGACGAGGGCCCGGGCGAAGAGCCCGAAGGTGTAGAACGGCATCCCTCCCGAACCCAGCGCGACCCCGGCCACACAGGGCAGGAGGATCGTCCATCCTTCGCGCATCTCCTCCCCCCTCGAGCGAATGTGCGCAGAGGCGGTGGGCGGGTCGATGGTAGTGGCTGAGGTGCTGTTAGTCATGATGTGTGCCTCTCTACAGAAAAGGCGAATATTCACTGCTGGTGGAGGCTCGCGCTGACCCGTCTCACGCCACTTCACTGCGTTGCACTACGTAAGGCTCCCTATATCCGTTAGCCGCCTTATATCGGCTAAAGCGGTCAGTCGCGGTCTTCCGGCGTTGGGCGGAAATGTCGACGCCGTGATAGCGCGCGGCGTTCAGCCCCAGTATCTTGGCCTTGTCTTCGCGGGTCATCGAAAAGCCCGCGCCCTTGGGCGGATCGTAGTCGACGAAATCGACCACCGTCCAATACGGGTGCTGGTTAGGGGACGTCGAGGCGTAGATGACGCGATCTATATCGACTTTAGACATGAACACCGACCACATCCTGTCATAAGCTTCCCGATCGTAATGCGGCCAGATCATCGGGCCCTCCAGGACGATCGTGATGTTCTCGCGGTGGCGCATGAGTTCGGCAGTCTCCTCCAGCAACATCCATCCACCGTGAACGATATGAAAGGTGATGTCAGGGAACTGCGCGGCGGCCCTGTAATAATCATTGATCCCGAGCGCCGGATATTTGTCCGGACTGTACCCGACCAGCTTGTGGGTGCCGATGTTCCGCACGCCCTTGGACTGGGCGTGCTCGAACAGCGGAAACGCCAGCTTCTCATCGTCCATGAACCAGCCTTCGGCCTGGAACGTCTCGATGTTCACCCGGGTGGGATAGAACTTGATGCCGTCGGCGCCCTGGGAGACGAGCTGATCGATCATGGCCTTGCTGTTGGCCAAGGTGTCGAAGGCATCCACCGCGCCGTACCACAGGACACGATCCGGGTACTTGTCTTTCAAATAGGCGCCTTTTTGATTGGAGACCAGGCCATCCCAGTAGACATCATACATGGGGATCGAATGCATGATGATCATGTCCGTCGGACTTTCCAGCAACAGGACGTCCATGGTCTCGTCCGGCTGCCAGTCGCGGCTCCACTGCTCAGGCGTCATGCGGAAGCGCTCCGGCGTGGACCACTCGTGATAGGCCGAAGAGACGTCGAGCGCTTTCGAAGCAGATCGCTTTATACGTTTGTTGACCTCGGAATGATTGTAGCAGTGGGCGACCCCGTCTATGACGAACAGGGCCTCTGCCGAAGTGTGGAGTTCCCGCGCCCACGATGCACCGTTCACCGCCGCGCCCGTCGTCGGCCTGCCGGGTGGCAAGGCGGAAACGTCGGCGGTCGGCAACCCGGCATGAGCGGGGGTCGCTCCCTGCTCAAGCATTCTCGCGCTCGGAGGCGCTTCGATCATGGGCTCTACAGCCGATGTCTCAAGGGAATGATCCTGGCCTTCGATCACAACATGCATCCTTGGAGAAGCGCCTCGCAGCTCGCCATCAAGACATCGGACCGGACGCGAGCTTGGCGTTTTGGTGATAGGTTCTCGCCCGCTCTGTAAGACGATCCGGCGTCCACAAGGGAAAAGGCTCAACAACTACCCTGATCGCGGGCCGCCCTAAGACTTTGGCGGACAGCGCCTCGATGTCCTGAAGGATACGATAGCCGAACGTACAGCCGATTTCGGTCAAGGTGACGCCAACCTCGATCGTGCCGTCGACCCGGGCGACGCGGTTGACTAGTCCCAGATCCAGGATGGATAGATCGTGGCCCGACAGCACGTGACACGGATCCCGCACCCGCTCTAGGGCCTTCCAGACCTCAGCGACCTGCAGATCGTCGGACGAATGTTCGCCTAAACATCGATCGACACTCTTCGGCATGCTTGTCACTCAGCGGACTCGAGCGTGTCGAACTCTGGGATCTGCAGAGCAGCCAGACTGGCTTTCATCTCCAGGATGTCGAACCACGTCTCGCCGGCCTTCGCCCTCGGAAGCCAATTATGCGACTTCATGAAGGCGAACCAGCGATCGGACGAGGCGATCAGCTCGGGAACGACCGGCTGCGGCACGACGAAGACGCCATCTCGTGTGCCATAGACGATATCGCCGGGGTTGACCGCCAGGCCGCCGAACTGGACGGGTACGTTGATGGACCCGGGCTTGTTCCAGTCCGCCCAGGTCGGCGACAAGGTGCGGCTCCATACGGGGAGCAGGCCGCGCCGCTGGGCCTCGCTTGCGGCGTAAGGCGTCTCCCCGCGCAGCCACTCGGAGTCCAGCACCGCCCCGTCGACTACGACCCCTGCAATGCCGCGGTTGAGACAGGATTGCGACATCGTATAGCCGAACACGCTAAGCTGAGGCTCGCCGCCCACATCGATGACCAATACGTCGCCGGGCTTGGCCAAATTGATGGCGTAGGAGACGAGCAGCAGGTCCGGCTCGTGCAGCCGCACGGTGAAGGCGGGACCGAGCACGGTCATGTCGGGCCGTACCGGCTTGATGGCTACATCCGCTAGGTAACGCGCCTGGAACCCAAACGGGCCTCCGACGTGCTTTATGGCGCCGCCCTTGAGCCGGGCGATCACATCCGGCGCAGGACGGGGGAAGTCCCGCACGATCCGGTCCCGCTCGGCGGCGCCGGCGCCCCGGGCCCCCGCCGCAGCGACCGGACCCAGTCCCACCGGCCCTGCGGCGGCCATGTTCGAGTCTCCCAGGGCTCCGAAGCCGACCGCACCGCCAAGCAAAAGCTCCCTACGATCCATCGGCTTCCGGCCTTACTGACGCATCAGAAACTGTAAGATACACGAACGCCGAACTTTCGCAATTGCGGAAGTTCAACATTTAAGTCCCTATGGGTCGGCGAAAGCACATAGACTTGATTTTCAATCGAGATGAAAGCGGTGTCGTTGGTCAGATTTGTCACGAACCCTTCGAAGCGGTACTTGGGCGTCGAGATGCCCCCGCGTAGGTTCACGACGTTCGAGTCCGGCGTGCGGACGATATCGGCGGGGCTGTCGTATGCACCGCTCTTGTAGATGTAATCGACCCGGCCATAATACTCCGCGTCCTTGATGAAGGGAAATGAGTCCCGATAGTCGGCGGCGAACTGGCCCGTGTATTTCGAGTATCTCGGAAGCTGGTTGCCGGTGACCGAGAAGTTGCCTGTCTGCTGGCCACAGGTGGCGCAGTAGAAGTCGCGGATGTCGGTGGCGGCGACCGCGCCCGAGAAGCTGAAGGTAAGTGGCCGGATCGGACGATAGGAACCATCGAGCTCGACCCCGTCCAGCTTGGTCTCGCCGATGTTGGTCGACGCGCTGATGGTGGTCAGCGCGCCCGTCGGCTGACCCTGGGCGTTGACCTGCTGAAGGGGAATGCTCTGCTGGACGATCTGGTTGGTCCATATGGCATAGTAGAAGGACAGCGCCGCCTGAAGTTTGTTGTCCAGGAACCGACCCTTCGCCCCGATCTCATAGTTGGTCAGCTTTTCAGGCTGAACTTCCGTCGTCGCGTGATAGGTGTTCTCGATGGTTTGCAGCTGGCTCGGAGCCAGGCTGGGGAACTGCGCATTGAAGGTTCCAGGGTTCACGCCTTGGGAAAAGCTTGCATAGGCGTGGATCTTCGGGGTGACGGCGTAGTTGGCGATGACCCGCGGCACGAAATTCTTGAAGCTTGAATCCAGGTTGGGCAGGATCGGCCCGTCGTTCGCGCCGCGGGCATAGAGCGCGACGTCATCTATCTGGTAACGGCCCTCAAAGCTTATGTTCAAGTTATGGAGTACGTCATAGGCCAGGCTGCCGAACACGCCGTAGGTGTTGGTCCGTGTCGGATTGCCGTTTAGCTGGTTCGAAACCCCGGTGGGCAGTAGCGCGCTGGAGACCGACTGAGCGTTGGCGAAGACGTAGTTGGCGCCGATGAGCCAGCGGAAGCGGCCGGGGCGAAGCGACTGAAACCGCAGCTCGGCGTCTTCCCCATTGTTGCGGGACTGGAAGTTGTATAGTGAATTTATGTAGGGCTCGACACCTGGCTTTACCCCGAAATTGGGGTTGGTCAGGCCCACCGTATTGGTGAGATCCAGGTCCGTGATCACCGACGATTTCTGGTCATCGATTGAGGCAAGCGCTGAGACGAGCACGTCGAGCGCTGGAATTTCGTAATCCGCGTTCACCTGCTGATGATACGCCTCGAACAGCAGGCCGCCGTGGTGGAGGCCGAGGCCGTCGGGGTACAGCGGGTTGAGGGCGCCGGTGCTGTTATGGAGGATCTCGTTGGTGAACAGCGGATCCACGATCTCGTTGACGCCCAGCCGCTGGGTCGGGAAGTGAGGCGTCACGCCGCAGATATAGTTCAAGGTCCCGGCCGGAGCCGCACCAGCGTTGCAGTTGTAGTCGGAAGGCCCAAATTCGCCCACTGGCTGAGGGCCGTCCTCGTTGATGTAGTATTGCCCAAAATACTTGACCTTCACGCCCGATGCCGGCGTGAAGAGCAGCGATCCATTGACGCTTCGGGTGGACTGATCCCCGAGTCGTCCCGGGCCGGTGCCGTGGTTCGTATACTGGCCCTCTTCACTGTAGTAGCGGGGCGAAATCCTGAACGACAGCACGTCCTTGATCAAAGGACCTTCGATCATGCCGCGCGCGTCGATCGTGTCGTCAGTCGCGCTTAGGATGTCCACGCGGCCGCCCAGCGTGTCGGAGGGATCCTTGGTCACGATGTCTATGGCGCCGGCGAAGGCCTCTCGGCCGAATGCGGTGCTCTGGGGTCCCTTGAGGACCTCCACCCGCTGCACGTCGTCGATACCTTCCACAAACCCCCCCGGGATGGCCGCGCCGTCGATGAATACTGATGCGGTTTGCGAACTCTGCGGGTTCATGCCGCGGATGATGATCGTCTGGCTGGAGCGGTCCACGCGTGCGCCGCCCTGGTTGGTCAGTGTGACCGCGGGCGTATAGTTCGCCACGTCTGCAAGCGTTGTGATATCGCGCGCCTGGATGGCGGCCGAGTCAAGTACGGTGGCGGTCAATGGGGCGTCCAGCAGGCGCTCCGTGAACTTACGCGCCGTCACGACGACTTCACCGACTGACGAATCTCCATGCGGCGGCTGGGTGGCGGGGACGGCGGTTATGGAGCCCGCCGTGGGCGGAACGGCCGGACCCGTCGGCGGTGGCGGCGCCGCCTCCGCCGTGTTCCACTTCGCGCTCAGCGGGCTCATAGCCAATATCAAAACGACGGTGAGCCGTTGGGCCGTTATAGCAGAACTCGCAGTGTTTAGGAGTTCTCGTCTTGTGCTATGCATCTTAATACCCGATTTGGATGCGGTGCTAGACGACATCGCCGGAGGGGCTTAGTCAGGCGGACACGTTCCGCCGCGCTAACACTTGAAGTATCAAGCGATTTATTTGTAACCTCACGCTGGCATCGAGTTCCAGAGAGTGCAAATGCCGGTTTGATAATTGTGCTATGCGGTCCAGGCATCGTGAAGAGCGTACTGGCAGGGTCGAACGAGCCCTGCGATGGCGGACGAGGATCCTTTCAGGAGCCTGTGCCGGAAGCGGCCTGCGCCCTCCCGTCGCAAGGCACCAATCCACCTTTCAAGTGCTGGCCATATAGACGCCGGTGGCGAGAGAATGAAAGCCTGTCTAATGTTGTTATACAGACCCATTGTTTGTAGAACCCTGGGACGAGGCGCTGATATCGACTGAAAAGTGAGCATCTATAGGCTGGGGTCTCATAATGTGAGTGAAAAACGGTTGCGGGCTCCGCAAGTCCGACGATGCCGCACTTATCGCTTGACCTTGGCCGCGCAGACGCCAGCCTGCCGTCAGTGATCGCAGCCCGCCATCCTCAGACCGGCCGCGGCGCGGAGCAGCATCTTGGACCTGAAGCAAGTCCGAACGTTCATCTACGTAGCGAAGTTGCGCAGCTTCAGCGAGGCGGCGCGAGCCCTAAACATCGCCCAGCCGGCGGTCAGCCGCCAGATCCAAGCGCTGGAAGAAGATCTCAGCACCGTTTTGCTTCTTCGCACTCCTCGCGGGGCCGAACTGACTGAAGCCGGGGCCATCCTGGCGGCCATGGGGGAAGGCATCCTGGTCGAGGCCGAGCAGATCAGGCAGGCGGTGATGCGGACGCCGGATAGGGTGAGGGGCGTGGCGACCCTCGGCATGCCGCCGTCGCTAATGCCGCTTTTTGCCTTGCCGGTCATAGAGCGGTGTTGTCTGCTCTATCCCGAGATGACGCTGCATGTCACCGAAGGCCTCAGCATGTTTCTGGAGGAATGGCTCAGCCTCGGTCGGGTCGACCTCGCCATTCTCACAGGGTGCGGAGACGATAAAGCCTTCATTAGCCGCACACGCCTGGTGAAGGAAGAACTCGTCCTAGTGGGCGCGCCAGAGCTGATCGGCGAAGGGCCCGAGCCGGTCGCCGCCACCGCACTCTCGGCCTTTGACCTGATCATCACGCGAGGCTTTCGCCAGGTAGTGGACGCACTGACCGGGAAAGCGGGCGTGTTGCTCCGCTACGCTCTGGAGATAGACAGCCTGCCCATCATCGAAGAGATGCTCGCACGCGGCAGCCACGCCTCCATCCTACCGTTCGGCTTGGTGCATGAAGGGGGATGGCAGTCACGGCTGAGCGTGCGGGAGATCACCGACCCACCGCTGCTACGCGACCTTGTGATCGGAGCCAATCCCCGGCGGCCTATCACCGCGGCGATGGGGGCGGTTCAAGGCGTGGTCATGCAGCTCGCGCGCGAACTGCCCTCAGCCGTGGCGGAGCCGAATGGAGGCGGCTGGCTGGAGGCCGCACCTGATCCGCTCGGCTCGTCTTCACCGTGGGCGGCTGGTCTGGACCGAGCTGCGGTGTTTCCAGCGCTTATGAAGCGCCAAGCCGCCCTCGGCCTGTCCAACCTGCGGGCCTGACAAGCCGGGGCATCGCAAACCCCGGGCGGAAGCGGGCACGTGTCGCCGCAGGCCGGGCGTGTCACGGTCTCGCGCACACCGATAAGTCGTGGTTCTAAAAACAGGGCCGCCGGACGTCGCGATGACGATGCGGGCGCAACATTGCACATATGCCCACAAGGAACTGTCGCAGTCTTGGCGGCCCGGTTAGGTCTGGGGACTACCTGAGCGGGATCGCGCCTGCGGAGCCATAATGGACGACCGTCTACTCATCTCCAGCGACCGAGGACGTCAGGGGAGCGCCGGCGTACTCGGGTTCCGCGACCTGACCGTCGGCGCTGCCGTCCGCGCTGCGGCGCGTCGCGCCCCGGCCCGCGTGGCCGTGCGCAGCGGGAC
>CAXUCS010000025.1:0-14544 GCA_964249365.1 uncultured Caulobacteraceae bacterium
ACGCCGAGGCGGTGGCGGCCATGGAAGCGCGGGCGGCCGCGATCGCGGCGGGCGAGGCCGAGGAGCTGGTGTGGCTGCTGGAGCACCCGCCGCTCTACACCGCCGGCGTGTCGGCCCGGTGCATGGCGAAGGGGTCCGGGGCGCCATTGCAAGGCAGGCTTAACGCGGAAGCAATCATGGCGGCCCAGTTTGGCCCGGCGGCAGGGCGGCGCAAGGCCGGCCTTCCCGCGCGAGCGGGTGCGGGTAGAGCTTGAGCCAGATCGAGTCGGTGCAGGTGGAGATATCGGTGCTGCTGGGGCGCTCCACCGTGCCCATGCAGCAGCTTCTCCGCATGGGCCGCGGGGCGGTGATCGCGCTGGACGCGCGGGAGAAGGACGAGGTCTGGATCCTGGCCAACAACCACCCCGTCGCCCGCGGCGAGATCCAGATCAGCGAGGACCGCATCGCCATCAGCGTGACGCGGGCCGCCGACGTCTACGACTTCCTGGCCGGCGGCTGAGCGGGCGAGGGACCGCAAGCCCCTTCACAGCCGTCCGCGGCTTTGCTAGGTCGGCGCGCTCCGAAGCGAGCGGTCGTGGCGGAATGGTAGACGCGCAAGCTTGAGGTGCTTGTGGGGTAACACCCGTGGAAGTTCGAGTCTTCTCGACCGCACCATTTCACATTTTCGGGGCGTCCCCAGACGTCCCAGCGGCGCTCAGATCGTCCGAGAAAATCAAGCCAAAACAGGGTTCTGGAGCTCTTCTGCACGAAGAAGGTGTCCGACCACGTCCACCCTGGTTTGGGGCAGCCGATGATTTTGTAATCTAAAGTCGGGGTGTCCCAAACACCCCCATTCGGCGATACCCCGATGCCCCTGACCAATGTGGCGATCCGCAACGCGAAGGCCCGAGAGAAGGCCTACAAGCTTTTCGATGCGCATGGGCTTCACCTCCTGATCACCACCCGGGGGTCCAAGCTGTGGCGAATGACATTCCGCTACAGAGGCGCCGAGCAGCTCCTCAGCTTCGGCCCGTATCCCGAAGTCACCCTGGTGGAGGCTCGCGAGAAGCGCGACGCGGCGCGGCGGCAAATCCGCGACGGCAAGAACCCGTGCCTCGAGAAGCGGCGAGCCGCCGTCCAGGCCAAGGTGGCGGCGGGAACGACCTTCGCGGTGGTTGCGGAGGAGGTGATCGCCAAGCGTGAGCGCGAGGGGCTGGCGCCGGCTACCGCCGTCAAGCTTCACTGGTACGCGTCGCTGCTCGGCAGGGTCAGCGCGCGGCCTGTCGCGGAGATCGAGGCGTTTGAACTTCTGGAGCCTCTCCGGAAGATCGAAGCGTCAGGGCGGTACGAGACGGCGCTCAACACGCTCGCCTTCGCCGGTCGCGTGTTCCGTTATGCCGTGGCCACGGGCAGAGCGCAGCGGGACGTGGCGGCGGACCTGCGCGGCGCGCTCAAGACGCCTAAGACCAAGCACCATGCCGCGATCATCGACGAAGAAGGCGCTGGTCGAGTCATGCGCTCGATCCAGGCCTATAAGGGTCAGGGCGTCACGAGGCTGGCGCTCGCCATGATGGCGCACACCTTCCCTCGCCCAGGCGAGCTTCGTCACGCAGAGTGGCGCGAGTTCGATCTGGAGGCCGCGACATGGCGCATCCCGGCCGCGCGGACGAAGATGCGCAAGGAACATCTCATCCCGCTTTCCCGCCAGGTCGTATCTTTGTTGGGAGAGGCTCGGGCTATGACCGGCACAGAGGGACTGGCGTTCCGTTCCTACCGCAACCCGAGGAAGCCGCTCAGCGAGAACACGCTCAACGTCGCACTTCGGGGCATGGGTTACGGGGCCGACGAGATGACCTCACACGGGTTCCGGGCCATGGCGTCGACCCTGTTGAACGAGTCCGGCAGGTGGAACCCGGACGCCATCGAGCGAGCGCTCGCTCACGGCGACAGCGACACCGTCCGCGGTGCCTACCACCGAGGCCTGCACTGGGCCGAGCGCCTCGAAATGATGCAGTGGTGGAGCGATCACCTGGAGGAGCTTAGAGATGCAGCCCAAGCTCCGGGCGAAAAGCGCCCGCCAGCGGTTCGTTCACGCGCCACCGGGCGAGTTCAACCTACCTCGACCGCACGGTAGCCTGCGGGGTCCGCGACCCAGCGTTCCACCTCGGCCTCGCTCCATCCGGCTCCATGCACGCTGATCTTGAGCTGGGGCGGGAATGAGCCCTCGCCGATCTTGCGGTAGAGGGTTGAGCGGCTCAGGCCGGTGCGATCCAGCACGGTGCGCAGGCGAATGATCCGGTTTAACATGGATGAACGCTCCATCGGCTCGGCTGGTATTTGCGGAGACAGAGGTGGCTGGCTACAACCTGCTGACAAGACGATGACCGACCCGGTGGAGTCAGCAGCGTAGCTTGGCGCGCATCCGGCGGCGGAAGCGCGTGATCGTCCTGTCGACGGGATCGACGCGTCGCTGGAATGTGTCGATCAGAAGCGCGATGATCGACACATGGACTTTAACGCCGCTGCTCCCTTTAACGCGCTTCCCCTGCTGCCGCCGAGGGCGAAGCTGGAGACCCCGCCGACCCTGAAGGCGTGCATCGCGGCGCGGGCGGCCTTGGCCGAGCTGAAGGCGCTGGGCGGCCTCATCCCCGATCCGTCGATCCTCATCAACTCCATCCCGCTCCTGGAGGCGCAGGCGAGTTCGGAGATCGAGAACATCGTCACCACCGGCGACCGCCTCTTCCGCTTCGCTGACGCGCCCAGCGAGGCCGGGATCGATCCCGCCACCAAGGAGACGCTGCGCTATCGAACGGCGCTGGCGCAGAGCTCTGCCAGTCTGGCGTCGCGGCCGCTGTCCACGCGCACGGCCATCGACATCTGCAGCACCATCAAGGGCGTCGAGATGGACGTGCGGCGCGTGCCGGGGATCGCGCTGGCGAACGATCGCACGGGCGCGGTCGTCTACACGCCGCCCGAGGGTGAACAGCGGCTGCGCGACCTGCTCGCCAATTGGGAACGCTGGCTGCACGACCACGGCGACATCGACCCGCTGATCGCGCTCGCCGTCCAGCACTACCAGTTCGAGGCGATCCATCCCTTCATCGATGGCAACGGCCGCACTGGCCGCGTGCTCAACCTGCTGTTCCTGGTCGAACGCGGACTGCTCGACCTTCCCGTCCTGTACCTCAGCCGCGCGATCATCCGGCGCAGGTCTGACTACTACCGCCTGCTGCTCGACGTGACGACGCGCGGCGCCTGGGGGCCGTGGATCATCTTCATGCTGGACGCCGTCGCCGAGACCGCAGCCTGGACCTCCGGCAAGGTCCGCGCGATCCGGGCGCTGCTCGACGACACCGCCGCGCGCATCCGGGCCGACGCGCCCAAGGTGTACAGCCGCGAGTTGGCGGAGCTGATCTTCGCCCAGCCCTACTGCCGCATCGCCAACGTGGTCGAAGCCGGCATTGCGCAACGGCAGTCCGCATCGGTCTACCTCAAGGCGCTGGCTGGGATCGGCGTGCTGGAGGAGCGCCAGGCCGGACGCGAGCGCCTCTTCATCAATCCTGCGCTGATCGACCTTCTGGCGCCCGATCGCGACTGACCGCCTCGGCCCCGAACGCTCGCCGTCCCCGCCGTCGCCAGATCGCCAGCGTGTTTGGCCCTTTCGGGTCCTTCAGCACGTCGGCGATCTCCAGAAGCGCGCCGTAGAGCGCCGCGCGATCGTCACGGGTGAGCTCGACCAGCCCCGCCTTGACGATGAGGCCGCCGAGCTCGATCAGCTGGCGGGTGCGATCGCGACGGTTCACGATCCAGGCTCGCGTGTCGGTTCTTGCATGGGCGGCCTCAAGCCGACGTCGCGCCGCCGTCGTCCGTCGCAGCGCCAGCACCGCCGCCGTCAGCACCTTTGCGAGCCCCGCGCGACTGCCGCTGAAAGAAGGCTTGGCCGCGCTTGCGCCAGCTCTCCTTTTGGGCCGCATCCACCGACTCCATCATAGCGAGGAGACCGCCGGCGAGCGTCTCAGCGTCCAGCGCGTCGGCTCCGGTTGCGACCACCAACTCGCCGAGTTGGCGGACCTTCCGCTCCTTCAGGGTCTTCGCCCTGTGGGTCAGCACCAGAAGCTCGGCGTTGAAGTCCCGCGGTGCGCGCATGTCTCTCACCTCTTCTTCTGTCATGAAGAGGATAGTCGATGACGGGCTGGTATGCTCTAAGAGCAGCGGAACAAGCTGAGACTGCCCGGTCCCGAGCAAGAAAGTTTCTTGTGAGGGCGTGCTTATACGTCGTGCCGACGTGCGCTTGTGCGAGTAGGTGGGCGATCGCGATAGCGATCTATCATCTCTCCGCCAAGGTGATCTCGCGTGCAGCCGGCTCCAGCGCCCTGGCGGCGGCCGCCTATCGCTCGGCCTCGCGGCTTGCGGACGAGCGGCTCGGGCGTGACCACGACTTCACCCGGAAGTCGGGCGTGATCCACTCCGAGGTGCTGCTGCCTGACGCCGCGCCGCCCGAGTTAACCGACCGTGAGCGGCTATGGAACGCCGTCGAGGCTGGCGAGGCGCGCAAGGACGCCCAGCTCGCCCGCGAGGTGGAGTTCGCCATCCCGCGTGAGATGACGGAGGAGCAGGGCGTCGCGCTCGCCCGCGAGTTTGTGCAGCGCGAGTTCGTCGACCAGGGCATGATCGCCGACCTGAACGTGCACTGGGATCACGGCGCCGACGGACTGGTGAAGCCCCACGCCCACGTCATGCTGACGATGCGCGAAGTCGGCGAGGACGGTTTTGGCCGCAAGGTCCGCGACTGGAACTGCACCGAGCGGCTGCAGGTGTGGCGGGAGCGCTGGGCCGACCACGTCAACGCCCGCCTGGCCGAGCTAGACATCGACGCCCGCGTCGATCACCGCAGCTTCGCAGACCGCGGCGTAGGGCTGGAGCCGCAGCACAAGATCGGGCCGGCGGGCTCCCGCATGGAGGCGGATGGCCTCGCATCAGACCGGGCCGAGGATCACCGACGCATCGCGCGTGAGAACGGCGAGGGCCTGATCCGCAAGCCCGCGGTCGCGCTGGCGATGATCACGCGCGAACAGGCCACCTTCACCGACCGCGACCTGGCCAGGTTCGTCCACCGCCACAGCGACGGCAAAGACCAGTTCGACCGTGTGATGAACGCGATGCGCGCCTCGCCCGAAGTCGTGCCGCTGGGGGTCGACGGACGCGGCGAGGCGCGGTTTACCTCGCGCTCCATGCTGGCCATAGAAGCGCGGCTTGAGCAGAGCGCCGAAACGCTCGCGACCGCGCGCGACCACGGCGTCAGCGCCCGCCTTCAGGAGGCCGCCCTTGCCGCATCGGTCCGGCGCGGCCTGACGCTCACCGCCGAGCAGGCGCAGGCGCTGGAGCACGTGACCGGGAAGGAGGGCTTGGCCTCGGTGGTGGGCTACGCGGGCAGCGGCAAGTCGGCGATGCTGGGCGTGGCCCGCCAGGCGTGGGAGGCGGAGAGCTACACGGTGCGCGGAGCCGCGCTGTCGGGCATCGCCGCGGAGAACCTGGAGGGCGGCTCGGGCATCGCCTCGCGCACCCTGGCCAGCCTGGAGCACCAGTGGGAGCAGGGACGCGAAGCGCTGAGCGCGCGCGACGTGCTGGTCATCGACGAGGCCGGCGTGATCGGCTCGCGGCAGATGGATCGGGTTCTCTCCCATGCCCGGGACGCAGGAGCCAAGGTGGTGCTGGTGGGCGACCCCGAGCAGCTGCAGGCCATCGAGGCGGGCGCCGCCTTCCGCGCCATCGCGGAGCGCCACGGCGCGATGGAGATCACCGAGGTGCGTCGCCAGCGAGAGGACTGGCAACGCGACGCTACGCGCCAGCTCGCCACCGGGCGAACGGGTGAGGCGATCGACGCTTACCAGCGGCAGGGTCTCGTGCATCTCGCCGCGACCCGCGAGGAGGCGCGCGCCGGGCTGGTCGATCAATGGGATCGCGATTGGCAGGCGGCGCCAGAGGCTACGCGGATCATCCTGACCCACACCAACGCCGAGGTCGGCGAACTGAATGTTCTGGCCCGCAGCCGCCTGCGTGACGCCGGAGCCTTGGGCGCCGACGTCACCGTGACCGTCGAGCGCGGCGAGCGAACGTTCGCCGTCGGCGACAAGGTCATGTTCCTGAGGAACGAGCGGTCGCTGGGCGTGAAGAATGGCACGCAGGGCGTGCTGGAGCAGGCCTCGCCCGAGCGCGTGGCGGCGAGGTTGGACGACGGCCGCCAGGTCGCCTTCGACCTGAAGGACTACGCTCATCTCGACCACGGCTACGCCGCGACCTTCCACAAGGCTCAAGGCGTGACCGTGGATCGTGCCCACGTGCTCGCCACGCCCGGCATGTCGCGCCACCGCGATCGGCTCGACCTCCACTACGCCCAGGGTGACTTCGACGACCGAGACGCCCTCGTGCGCACCTTGTCACGCAACCGGGCCAAGGACATGGCGTCCGACTACGCCGACACCTTCGCCGAACGTCGCGGCTGGGAGCGGCCGGGAAGGGAAGGTCAGAGGTCCTCGCTCGAGGCGGTGCAGGCCCCTGAGCAGGAGCGGCGGCTGGCGTTCCAGCGTCATGCGCGAGCGGTGGCCGCGATGTTCCAGGCGCAGGAGGGCGGCCTGACGCTGGCCGAGCTGGACCAGCGCGGGCGACTGGCGGAAAGGAGCGAAGAGCTGCACCAGGCGCGGCGTGGGCTCGATGCGTTCCATTCTCTCTCCTCGCGTGACGTCGAGCGAGCCTACCGCGCCGACCCGCCGCTCGCGCACGAAGCCGCGAGCGGCAGCTTGCGCCGTGCGGTGCAGGCCATGCGGATGGAGGAGGAACTGCGCGTCACCGCGCCCGCCCGCGCCGAGGCGTTCGTGGAGCGCTGGCGCGACCTCGACGCTCGACGCCAAGCCGCCTACCAAGCCGGCGACATGAGCGGCATGCGAGCCTTGCGCAACGGCATGGGTGAAATGGCCAAGAGCCTGGAGCGCGACCCCCAGCTGGAGTCGATTCTCGCCGCCAAGAAAAGCGCTCAGCTCGGCATAGAGGGTCCAGGCTCGGAGCGCAGCGTCACACGCCAGCTCGCCACGAGCATCGGCTTCGACCTCGGGCGGGGCAGGGGACTGGGGCTATGACGTAGTTGAAAGCCACGCTTAGAAGCGACACTCTATCCACCAAACTCTAACTGTAGCTTCCCACTCGCATCAGACGCACCGGATGAAGTCGGCGCTGAACCCGTGGAGAGGTGGGGAAAGCTGAAATATATTACGCCTTTAGCCTATCAAACGTCGAGCAAAGGGTCTGATGCGATCAGCCAGTTCAAATATTGTTCTTTCAAAGGATGATGGGGGCATAGCGAAGCCGTGTGCATCCATTAACACCAGCTTAGTCTTACCGTGAGCTTCGAGTTTGTACGGCTTCGTACAAGGTGTGGTGCTCGTAACCATCACAGCCACCGTCCGAGCCGAAAGCAGCTTGATGTGCTGTGTCAATCTGCCGCACTTAAGTGTGGTGTGTTCCGGATTTAAGTGTCCCACCTCGTCGAGAAGGTGTTGTCAGGGTTTGTCGTGGGTTGTCGATGTATATAGAGAGGCTTACTCGAAGATCTTTTAAATCAGAAACATAGAGTTAGACTTGGAGTTCTCTCGACCGCACCATTTCACGTTTTCTGAAGCGTCTCCGAACGGCCCTGCCGCTAAGCTGGACGGGGTTCGCGGCCCGGCCGCTCCGCCCCGGCGGCGCCCACTCCATTGCGGCTTTTCCGGCCAACGCGCCTGCGACAGAGTCCGCGCTTGTCCCTGGCCGCTCGCCCCGCCTACGTCTAGGCTGCACCGGATAGCGATCTGAAGTACCTAGGCGAGGTATCTGTGATTCCACGTACATTGCAACTTATTCAAGGCGTGGCGGCGGGCAGCTACATATCCCCGGATGACAAGCGCTACGATGACGCCGAAATCCAGGAACTGGCGAATGTTCTGAACCAGCTCGTCTATGCGCCGTCTCAGATCCGGGCGCGCCTGCAATCGTTGGGCGTCAACGTCGTGCCCTCGAACTTCTATTCTGAAGTCCCTTCCGTCGAGGAGATCGAGGACAGCGCCGGCCACGCGCTCCGCCTCGACGGCATCTTTGACGACGAGGTCCTTCGCTCGACCCTATCGAGATTGGAACCGTACGCCGCGGAGTTCTCTCCACCACGGGACCGGAGCGAAGGCGGAGGGTTCGCCTGGAACAACGGCGCCTTCTCCTACAGCGACGCCATGGCCTACTACTGCTTCATTAGAGACCGGAAGCCCGCGCGGGTGGTCGAGATCGGCTCAGGCTGGTCGTCGCTCATCGCCGCCGAGGCCCTGAAGCAGAACGGCCGGGGAGCGCTCACCTGCATAGACCCTTACCCATCACCGGTTCTGGACAGTATTAAGGGCGGCATCGAACTCGTCCCCGTCATGGCGCAGCATCTAACGGAGGCGTTCCTCAATGAACGGCTTGGGCCCGAGGATATTCTCTTCATAGACTCGACCCATACCGTAAAGCATAACTCCGATTGCATCCATATATACCTGAGACTGCTACCCAAGCTGGCGAAGAATGTGCTCGTCCACGCCCACGACATCCGGCTTCCTCATCCGCTCTCCGTGAGCATGATGAGGGACTCTCAGATCTACTGGACGGAACAGTACCTGCTGTATGCCTATCTGCTTGACAACGTCCGATGCCAAGTCGTGTTCTCGTCCACCTATATGCACGATGCGATGAACGATGAGCTTTCCGGCCTCATGGGCGGCAAGTATGGCGCGGGAGGCGCGAGCCTATGGTTCTCGCAAGCCTCACGCCCCGACAGCACCCACGAGATCGGGGTGAGTAGCTTCCAGGACGCATTGCAAGTCGGGACGGATGACCGGAGCCGGGCGTGATTGCGGACAGGTGTCGACGTCGGCCTGGACAGCGGTAAGCGGACCCTGGCCGGCCTCTCTACGCCGCACCGTCATCGCCCGCCGGCGCGAACTCCCGAGCCGCGCGCTCAGGCGTATTCGTCGGCGGCGGCCTGCCTTATGAAGACCACATCGGCCCAATCCAAGATCGGGACCTCGTTGGAGGCTTGGTTCTTTATGAACAGGATCCGGTAGTCCAGCGCCGTCAGCAGGCCCTCGAACGACCTCAAAGGTATGTGCAGGAGGTTGGACTGGGATATGCCGGCCTCAACCTGTACGAAGTCTATCCTACCTTCGGCGAGCATGCCCGAGAAGCCCAGCAGGGCCTGCATGTCGTGGCCTTCAGCGTCGATCTTGAGCAGGTCTATGTGGTCGATCCCCTGGGATCGGGAGAAATCGTCGCCACGGATGACCTCGATCGGGATGGAACCGTCGGTCCCGTCTGGAACGAGATGGTTCACCGTCACGTCGGGCGCGTTCGTGATACGGGCCTGCCTTGCAGTCGCCCCCATCGCCTTCTGGACGAAGGTCGCGCGGGAGGAGTCCGCGTGGCGCTCCACATTCTCCTTGAGCTGGCCAAATATGCTCGGCACCGGTTCGAAGGCCCAGAGCCTAGCCTCAGGGTAGGTGTTCAGATAGCTGATCGTCACCCATCCGACGTTGGCACCAACATCGAAGACGGTCCTGATCCGGGCCTTGGGGATCCTGGACCTGATAAGATCCGGGATATGATCCTCAAGGTCGCTGGTGTGTATTCTAGGCATGCTTCATGAGTTCCCAACCAGAGTGCGGCGGACGACGTGAAGCCTCGTCTCGAGGTCACGCCTGTTCGACGTCCCGTAGCCGAAGCGTCTAAGTGCATGAGGATGCATTCAACGGCGGCCCTTCGGCGCAACGGTATAGGAGGACGTTCGGCGTCCGCCAACCTCGACGCGCTAGACGGGATCGACTAGAGAGGCCGCCGGAGCCGTTTTCAGGCAGCAGGGGCTTCGGTCCACGCAACGCGCCGGCGAAGGCCTATGGAGCAACGGGTGGGCTTGCTGGAAGCGGTCGAAAACATATCGGATGGAGGCGATAGTGGTGCGCTAGGTCATCCCGGCGCAACCGTTTCGGATGTGCGCAACTGCTATCTTACCTTCCTGGGTCGCGCGGCTGAGAGCGACGCTGTGGTGGAGGACAAGGTCGGCCTCCCCGGAGACGAGGTCATCGCCGCCTTCATAGGCTCGCCAGAGTTCAGCCAGGGCGCTGTTCCCGCTCTGCTCGATGCGGCGCCGGACGGCGGGCGTTTCGAGGGGTCGCCCACTGCGAGCCTGAAGCACTGGGTCGCGAGCTTCGTGCCGCTCTCTTCCCACGGTGTCGGCGCTGTCATCGCCGCCCAGACCTGGCCTCTCCTGCTCGGCGACATCTTCGGGGACCCCGAGTTCCAGGCGCGCCTCGCAGAGCGGGTGGCTCACCTGCCCGACCTGCGCGTGGCGCTCGCATCGGGGACGCTGGCCCACGGGCAGATCGGTCCTCTTGCGGTCGGCGAACCCTCCTGGCCAGCCGGCGACCGCGCCATCCTGGTGGAATGGACGCGGCTCGCCGGGGGCACGGGCCTCTTCGACGCCGACTATTACCGCGGGCGCGTCGCGGTCCTTCCTGCGGACGCCGACCCGCTGCGCCACTACCTCACGGCCGGCTACCGCTCCTACTTCTCTCCCGGGCCGGATTTCGACGAGGTCGGCTTCCTCGCGCTCCAGCCCCAGGCGCGCCAGCAGTCGATTCCCGGGCTCGTACAGTACGCCCTGATGCCTGCTGCCGAACGGTCCGCCTTCAGGCGGCGCGAGGCCGCGGCCCTGGACGCCAAGGGCTGGGTGGGCTGGGCGGAGACAGGCCACTTGCTGCCCGACTCGGACGTCGCCATCGCCCGCCTTCGCAGCTTCAGCTTCTTCGAACGCTTCGGCTTCCTGTTCGAGGGGGAGGCGGAACTGTCTCACGTCCTCGCCGCAGCCGAGGCCCTCGCGGCCGAGACGCCGGACATCCGGTGTGGCGTCGACGAGCGGCCGAAGGTGTCCGTGGTCATCCCCGTGTACGGCCAGATGCCCTTCGTGCTGAACTGCCTGGAGTCGCTTGGCCGGCAGCGCTGCGACCACGCCTTCGAGGTGCTGGTCTACGATGACTGTTCGGTCGACGAGGGCCTGATGGGCCTGCTGAGGCTCATCCCGTGGATCACCTACGTCCGGGGCGAGACGAACCTGGGCTTCCTGCGGGCCTGCAACGCGGCCGTGGGTCTGTGCCGGGGCGAGTTCGTCGTGCTGCTGAACAGCGACGTGCGCGTGGTGCCGGACTGGCTGCAGGAGCTGATCGACACCTTCGCCGCCCACCCGCTTGCAGGGCTCGTGGGCTCCAAGCTGTTCAATCCGGACGGGACGCTGCAGGAGGCGGGCGGCGTGATCTGGCCGGACGCGTCCGGCCACAACATGGGGCGCGACGACGACCCTAATCGTCCGCAATACGGCTACGCCCGCCAGGTCGATTACTGTTCAGGCGCGGCCATCGCCATACCGGCCGCGCTGTGGACGGAGCTGGGCGGCTTCGACGAGACCTTCGCCCCCGCCTATTACGAAGATACCGATCTGGCCTTCCGGGTCCGCAGGGCCGGGCGGCAGGTGTGGTACCAGCCGCTCGCCCGGGCGCTCCACTACGAGGGGCGCACGCACGGCCGCGATCTCGAGACCGGCGTCAAGTCGCACCAACGCGTGAACGCGTCGGTGTTCAGGACGACGTGGGCGCAGGACTTGGCCAGCCATCCGGCCGTGGGGACGCCTCTCCTTAGGGCGGCCGACCGCGCCGCGGACCGGCGGCTCCTCGTCCTGGACGCCAATGTCCTGACGCCCGACAAGGACTCGGGGTCGATCACCACCCTTCGCCTCGTCGAGGCGTTTCAGGCGCTTGGCTGGTCGGTCACCTTCGCCGGGCTCCACAACCTCGGCTACGACCCCGACTATTCGGCCCGCCTGCAACGGATGGGCGTGGAGGTCCTGTACCCGCCCTTCATCAGTGGGATCGACGACATCATCGATCATCGGGCCGACGAATACGACGCCGTGCTCGGACTGCGTCACAACGTGCTGTTCCCCGTCTACGAGGAGCTGAGACGGCGCCTGCCCCTGACCCGGATCCTGTTCCACAACATGGATCTGCATCACCTGCGCATGGAACGGCAGGCCGCGCTCACCGGCGACCGCAGGATGATGAGCCTCGCGGAGGTCGCGCACGACGAGGAGAGCTTCCTGACCGCCAGCGCGGACTGCACCCTGGTGACCTCACACGCCGAGGAGGCGATCATACGCCAGGAGATCGCCGACGCGTCCCTGGTCACCTACGCCTACACGATGGAGGTGCGCGCTGCGGCGCGCCCGCAGGAGGCGCGCTTCGACGTCCTGTTCTTCGGCGGCTACCAGCACACGCCCAACGTCGACGCCGCGGAGCTCCTGGCCGGCGAGATCTGGCCCCTGCTCGTCGAGCGTCTGCCGGGGGAGGCGCGGCTGGTCCTGGCGGGGTCGGAGATGCCCGAACGCGTCCGCCGGCTGGCCGGCGAGCGCGTGGTGGTCCTCGGCTTCGTCCCGGACCTGCGCGAGACGATGGAGAGCGCGCGCATCTTCGCCGCGCCGCTACGCTACGGGGCGGGCGTGAAAGGCAAGCTCGTCACCGCGCTCGCCAACGGCCTGCCGGCGGTCGGCTCCGGCATCGCCGTGGAGGGCATGGGCCTGGAGAACGGCCGCGAGGCCCTGGTGGCCAACTCGCCGGCCGAGTTCGCCCAGGCCCTCCTGCGCCTCTACGAGGACGGCGCGCTCTGGGCCGACATCCAGGCCGCCGGCTACCGCTTCGTGGAGCGGAACTACTCGCGCGAGGCCGGCCTGGACAAGTGTCGCCAGGCCCTGGAGAAGGCCGACGGGCGCTGGCTTGAAGGGCGCCGTCGCGCGCGCGCGCGCATGCTGGCCGAGCTACGTCAGTCGTGGTGAACCCCCACCCCCCGCCCGCGGGCGAGCCGATCGTCTACTGGCGTCAGAACGAGGGGATGCAGAACTTCGGGGACTTCCTCGCCCGGCACCTTTTCGAGGAACTCTTTCTGCCCATCGCGCTGTATCCGGCGCCGGCCTACCTGATCGGGAGCGTCATCGCCGACTTCCTCGTCCCGACCCAGACGCCGACGACCCCTTCGGTGGTGTTCTGGGGCTGCGGCGCACGCGACGACCGGGGGCTCTCCCCCGAGGCGGCGGAAAAGGCGTTGATCCTGGCCGTTCGGGGGCCGCTGAGCGCCTCCGCCCTGAAGGTCGGCGCCGCGGTTCCCCAGGGCGACCCCGCCTTGCTGCTTCCCGCCCTCCATGCCCCGCGGCCCCATGCGGCCACCGCGGGGCGGACGATCTGCATCCCTCACTTCTGGGACGGCCGCCCCGACGCCGAGCAGCTGGCGATGAGCGGCTGCGAGCAGGTGCTGCGCCCGAACCTGCCCAACTCCCGGCGACGGCTGCTCGACTTGGTGGACGCCATCGCGGCCAGCGATTTCGTGCTCAGCGCGTCGCTGCACGGCGCCATAGTGGCGGCGGCCTACGGCCGGCCTTTCGCCTTCTGGGACAACGGCCATCTGGACGTGCCGTTCAAGTGGCGCGACACCGCGGCCCTGCTCGGCATCCCGGCTGTCTTCGCCACAGGTCTAAAGGCGGCGCGCGCGACGTACGACGTACAGATCGCGCCTGCGCTCCGCATCCCGCCGCTCTCGCCCCTGCTCTTCAACGCGCCGTTCCCGCTTCGGCCGGAAGCGGTGCTCCGCGTGCTCGCCCATGAGGCGCGGGACGGGGCGGATTTGCAGGCCCGGCTGATGGACGCGTCCGGGCAGCTGGCGGCCGGCGCCCCCGACGTCGCCGCCGCCCTGCAGTTCGCACGCCAGACGGTCGCGCAGGCGGAGCGCCGGACAGGCGAGGCGGAGACCGAGGCCGGCCGCCCCGGACGCGAGGCACAGGACCTGGACCGCGCCCTGTCGGCTGCGGAGGCTGACGCGGCGGAGGCTCGGGCGGCGGCGGCCCTCGCCTGCGCCGGGCGAGACGACGCCGAGCGGCGGGCCGACGACGCCTCCGAGCGGCTGAGCGCCCTGAGGTCCGACCTGGTCTCGGCCTTTGAGCTCGCGCCGGAGCTGGAGCCGCATGGCCTCGTGTCCGAAGCCCGCCGGAGGCTGGAGGGCGTGCAGGCTGACCTGGACGACGCCCGCTCCCGGGCGGCCGGTCTCCAGGCCCACGTCGCCGCCCTGCGCGGGGAGGCTCTGCTGAAGGAGACGGCCCTGGCGGACGTGGTCGGGGAGCGTGACGACGCCCTGCAGCGCCTGTCCGAGACCACGGCGACCGAGGTCCGGCTGCGGGAGGCGCTGCTGAGCGCGGCGGCGCGCCGTGAATACGAGGGCCGCTTCGTCGCCGCCGCCAGGGACGAGCGGCGCGCCGCTCAGGCGGAGGTCGAGGCGCTCCGCGCCCAGCTGTCCCGCGCCGCCGCGCGGCAGGAGACGACAAACGGCGAGATCGACGGGAGGCGGGCGGAGGCGGACACCCTGCGCCGGGAGGCGGAGCATCTCCGTGCGGAGGCTGGCCGAACGGCGGCGCGGCTCGAG
>CAXUCS010000026.1:0-14509 GCA_964249365.1 uncultured Caulobacteraceae bacterium
CGCCAGGGCCGCCGCCATGCCGAAGGCCAGCAGCATGCCCCCACCGCCGAAGTCGCCGACGTAGTTGACGGGGACCACCGGCTTGGCGCCTGGAACGCCCACGGTATGCAGCACACCATTCAGCGCGATGTAGTTGATGTCGTGACCGGCCGCGGCGGCGAGCGGTCCGGCCTGTCCCCAGCCCGTCATCCGTCCGAAGACCAGCCGGGGATTGTCGGCCAGCAGCACGTCCGGTCCCAGCCCGAGCCGCTCCATGACGCCCGGACGGAAGCCTTCGATCACTCCATCAGCCTCGCGGCAAAGCCCGCGAACAAGGGCCAGGCCGTCCGGGTGCTTGAGGTCGACGCTGAGCGCCCGGCGGGAGCGCGCGAGGATGTCATAAGGGTCGAAGCGCGCTCCGGGACGATCCACCCGGATCACGTCGGCGCCCTGATCGGCCAGCATCATGCCGCAGAACGGGCCCGGACCGACGCCGGCGAACTCGATGATCCGCAGACCTGAAAGCGGGCCGGCGGCCGGCGGCGCAGTCGCCGTCATGAAGCCTCCAGGACGGCCGCGATCCCCAGCGCCTGCGTCGGACAGCGTTGGACACGGGGCTCGACAATCATCGGCTCAGCTTGCCAAGCTTGTCATAGGCGAGCGCATGAGATTAGCCGAAGCTGAGCCGGCCAAGCCGCTGGCATCGCTGAGCAACATCCTCGCCACATATCTTATTATTGGTCTTGTGAAACTTACTAGAGTCGCAGTGGGGGCACAACGCTTCGCCCCACTCGGGATCGATGTATTCGCCGTTCTTCTGTTGTGAGACGGTCCTCATATGGCGAAGACCGGGTTAATGGAAACTGTCAGGGTTGCGAGGGATCGTTCCTTAACAGCAGCTACAACGTCAAGGGATCATCCCCTACGCCATCACACACACCCCGTCATATCGCCGTGAGCGGACGCGCAGGATGACTGGTCAGGGTGGACTGCTGTCGCTGTCAGCGCGACAGCGTCCTGACGCTCCATAGGACGAGTAAGACGCAAGAGCTCGTGGACTCACGTGTTAGCGGGCTTACATGTCAGGATGTCGCCTCGTAATATGTCGCTCTCGATTCGTGACTTGTTTACGAATATCTGACTACTGTCTGCCTCGAAGCAGAACCGGGGAATCCAGCTAGATGCAACGCGTCTTTTACGCATTCGCAGGCGCTCTTGTATGTGCCCCTGTCTCTGGGACTGAAGCTCTAGGTCAATCCTCCGCAGTGCCTTTAAACGCCTCCGACGTCACCGCATGCGATCCGGGAAAGCAGGCCTACGCGGCCCAGCTCGGCATCCCTTGCTCGGCTTTGGGGGATCGCGTTGATTTTAGCTCAGGACCCATTTCACCGCCTGCGGCTCTAGGCCCAAGCAAGTCAATCAGCTCACTTTCTCAAAGTCCGGATAAGTATTTCCTCAAGGAATGGTCGCGTGAGTAGCGCGGCGGATGATATTACAAAACTTGAGGAAGTCAGAGAAGACTCTAATGTCTATATTTATCGCACTGGGGACCTCGTCTGGAAAGCATTGTTTCTGGTAGACGGCGTGAAGGTCGCGGAACTTCCGGCAGGCCGCTGTGAATATACGTCTCTTCGTCTTCCACCCGGTCAACATAGATTAGACCAAAGATGGAATTTCTCTTGGATACCTCTTAGCCTCAAGACTCATCTTGATACAAGTTGGCAAGCGAGTGGAAAGAGTTATTATCGGTTTGACTACAGGACTGATTTCTACGGCAGATATGTCGCTACAAAAATGACACTTTCCGCCGTTGACCCTGATGTAGCTGAACGAGACCTGCAAGGGTGTTCCTTTCACCCTTCCACATAGAAGTGTTCGGAGCCGGTGCTGATTGTTTAGCTCAGACAAATCCGCTCCACTCCTTTCGGGGCTGGCACATAGAAAGGGGCGTGGACATACGCTAAAATCGGAACCGGCTGCTACCGAGGTACGGGTCCGCTAAAGAGCGGACCTCCTGAACCCGTGCTGTGGGTGAAAGTACGCATTGACCCGGCTCCGCGCAGTCACCTTCTCGCTATGATGCCTCGCTCAGAAGCACCTGCCTGAGTTCGGCGCTGATCGGGCGTTGTCGCTTGAACTCCTACGCGCCGTGTGTGACTTACCAACGTACGTGCATGCACAGACTGTCTTGCGAATAGCAGGCACGGTTCGAAGCTTAAGAAAGTAACCATGCAAACGCTTTTTGCGCCTACCTGTGTTTTGGTGGGTGGAGCAGGCCGAAGTGGAACGACCATACTCGGAAGCCTCTTGGCTTCGCATCCGCAGGCCGCGGTGTTAATCGAAGATAGCCTCACGACAATTCTTCGTTCCGTTCAGATGTTGGTATCCATCCGCTCGGCTCCAGAAGAGGCTAGCCGTACAGCCATGTTCGGAGTGCCCAAGTCTTTTGTGCACTGCTCTTTCGCCGAGGTAAGAGCCGAACTTGAGCAGCTCTCAGAAATGCCAAGTTATAGGTTCCGGTTTGATGCTATTTTTAGGCATGTGATGGAGTTGTGTTCTGAGCGTCCAGGCGCTCAGGTTTTTGGTAGCAAGTCGACCATTGCTGAACACTGGGAGGACTTAGGCTATCTCCGTTCTGTTCTCGGCGATTTACGCTTGATCCTGATTGTGCGCAATCCGCTAGACGTCGTGGCATCGTCGCTTCGGCGCAGAGACAATGCCCTCATCGGAAGGGATGTCTGGCACATCACCTCGGTTGAAGAGGCTGCAGCGGAGTGGAGAGCGGCCATGCGCACCATGGCGCGGATTGTTCAGGAGCAGTCCAGTCCGACATTGCTCGTCAAATACGAGGAGCTATGTACTAGACCGGAACTGGTTCAAGACTTGTTCTTTTATGCGGGCCTGAGCCATTTCCAAGAGTACCCGGCCCTTTGGCGACGTGGTATTGGTGAAACACGCCTGACGCTAACTCCCCAGGACGCGTGCTATCTGGACTCGGCGTTTCCTGACATCGACGCACTTTGGCAGGCGCGCTCCCCTCAGCAGCTCCTTAGTGACTTCGCTTCCTTTTGAGTTTCTTTTGGCGATGCGTGTAGTCGGCCAGCTATGGTAAGGGCGAAAGGCCGGAAAGCAGACGTTTACAATGGCAGCAATGGGTCGCCCTCTGCCGATGGCCTTCGTCCGGGAACTCGCCTTTCCTCGCGAGGCCCTCTGCCCAGAAGCGGACGCTCCATCTGGTCGCAGGTGGGTGGAAACCCGTCGAAGGGACGGTTAGCAGGGCAGAATGCGACAGCCCTGTTGTGAACGGATGGCCTACGATCTGGAGCACGCGTGTTCTCAACATCCTAATCGCTTCCAGTGTCCCGATGCGCTGATCGCTGAAAACTCCCGAGGGTACGGGCTGATCATCCACGATGGTGGTTCGTCGATGATCCAGATTGCGTTCTGTCCTTGGTGTGGAGCAAAGCTATCTGATGAGACGTCCTGATCTGGCAATCGATGGATGGCATTAGAAGATGGCGAGAGGTACGCTCGCGGGCACCCGACGAGTTTCAGCCTGGCTGACATACAAGTTCGGCGGGCATTGCAGCCGGGCGACTTTGCTAAAATGATCTTCTGCTTCGAGACTGAAGATGAGAGTCCCGCAATTGAGCGAATGTGGGTGATCGTACGCGAGCGTGTCGAAGATGGTTATATCGGCGTTTTGGATAACGAGCCAACCTTGATCAGCAAAAATGGCGTGCTGTGGCGCGGGTCCGAACTTGCCTTCGGGCCGCAGCACATCGTGGATGTCGGGCATGGGACGCCGGAGAGCCTGGATGTCATCGCTCGACCGCCATCGATCCCGTGGCCCGGAGGCTAGGGCCGCTTGGGGTCGCCTCCGACCGTGAGAGTTTGGACGCAAACTCTCCGTCGCAGACGGTCAGGCATGTCCGTTCAACAAGTGCAGCGACGCCAGGACACTTCGCGCGACCAGAAACGCGCACCAAAGCGTCCAAAGCACGACCTTCCAAGAGTAGTGTGGAACGGCATCGGTTTCAGAGGATGGCGGTGGAGGCCTATATGCCTTCAGCTCTCGAAGTTCCTCGAAATAGCGGTCGCGACCTGCCGCCAAGCGATCTGATAGCCGGGCCCGATATCGCCGGTAGGCGCTCTCACCTATTCGAAGGCGCAGCCTCCGTACCCAAGCCCCTCTGGGCGAAGATGTGTAGACCGCCACCGCATGACGAACGGCGAGTAAAGCCACGAAGGCGATGAGCGTTGATAGCGCCTCTAGCACAGCCCACCGTCGCACCTGATCACGCCCATTGCAATGTCCGCAATGGGTGGACAGCGGTCATGGCTTTACGGAATGGAGCCCGTACACATCATAAACGAGGCCGAGAAACCTCGATCCTTTACGGTCCTGCGGCGTAATGATTCATCTCTACGTCAACCACCTGACAGGCGTTCCCGGCTTGTGGGCAGTCGATGAGTGCGGCGTTATCTAAGGGTCTAACCCACTATTCGCCCGGAACCTTCACTTGACGAAGGTTGTCGCGCTCTGGGCTAAGGTGTTCGGCACCCTTTAAGCAGAACCTAGGGATTAAATGGGATTGAGCAGGTCCTGTGAATTCATGAACAACACATTGAGGGGCGTCCGCCGGTGAGGGGGCAGGGTGACTGGAGCTCAGCCAAGCACCGTAAGCGAGCACAAAGGGCAATGCCACCGCTGCCGTCTTCCGGATTGGCGCGATAGCTCGACTGTAACTCTCAACAAAGGACGACGACATACCACGTTGCTCCCTCAATCTATGTAGCGCTCTGAAGACCTAAAATGAAGTTGAGAGAGCCACGGTCCGCTTTGAGAGTCCGCAATGGGTCGTAGAGTATCCTCACGTCCCAGCCCGGAAGCGGACGTCCGCGCCTTTCGACCTGGGGATGTCGGTGCCGGGCACAAGGTTCGTTCCGAGGTCGGCCGAGCCGCCTCAACAAGGAGCATCCGTCGCAAGGGCCGCCTCTATGTCACTGCCGCGCGGGTCATGGCCGCAACGATCACTGCGAGGTCGACCCCAGCTCGCGTCCCGGCAGGGACACCTCCCCGGAGGGAGCTGGTGGGGTGAAGATCCGTGCTAAGCGACGCCTCTCCACTCGAACTCTGTGCCGTCGGTCCAGATCGCGTGCATGAGGACCGCGAGCTTCCGAGCAACGGCAACCTGCGCCTTCTTGGGCCCGACACGCTCCTTCAGCCGCAGCCCCCAAGCGCGCAGTGGCACGGCTTTGCTGATCCGGTTCAGCAGGACGGTGGCTGCCTCGTAGAGGTATGCCCGCGTCAGAGGGTCGCCAGCCTTGGAGATGCGCCCTGTTCTGTCCATCTCACCGGACTGGTGCACTCGAGGCGTCAACCCGAGGTAGGGGCCGACGTCTTCAGAGCGCTTGAAGCGGAGCGGGTCCTCGATGGTCGAGGTGTAGGCGAGCGCCGTCAGATAGCCAATCGCCGGAATGGTCATGAGGCGCACGACCGTGGAGTCGCGTTTCGCGAGGGCTCGGAGCTGGCGCTCATAGCTCCTGATCTGCTCCTTCAGGCTCTCCAGCACGGCGAAGATCGGCATTGCGAAGGCGGCATAGGCTGGGTCCTGGTCCAGCATGGAAGCCGCGCGCTGACCGAAGCCGCGTCCGCTGGTCTTGGTCAGGATCAATCCAAAGCGCTTCACCGCGCCGCGGAGCGTGTTCTCCAGCGTGCGTTTGGTGACGAGCAGGAGGCGACGCCCCATCAGCAAGCTGCGGATCGCGTGGGCGGAGGCCCCGCGCAGCCACGCCTGCTTGAACCAACCCACTCGCATCATCTCCGCCAAGCCCCGGGCGTCGTTGCGGTCCGTCTTGTTGACCCGTGCGGACAGCACCTTGTGGGCGTGCCGCGTCTCCAAGCAGAAGACAGGCAGATCCGCCGACTTCAGGCCGCGAAAGAGCGTGCCTGCGGTCTGCCCGGTCTCAAGTCCGACCCGCTCGGCATCCGCGGCGTGCTCGCGGATGCAGGCGACCAGGTCGTCCACCCGCGACTTGACCTTGCCTTCGAACCTGACGCGGCCTGAGCCGTCCAGAACACACACGCTCGTCTCCGCAAGGGAGACATCAAGGCCGACATAGCTTGGCATTGGGGCTGCTCCGTCCAAATGGGACAGCGGCCCACCTCGCGGCACACCAATCAAGCGTAGCCGTGGGAGGACTGCTGTTACCCCATGTCACACGAGGGAGTCAGCAGGCTTTCAGGCGCCGACATTGTCGCCGCGCCAACGGCCAGGTTCATCCCGCGGGCCGGAAGAGCGCCGGATGGGACTGGATCATATGCTGGGCGCTGGCCTCGGCGGCCGTGACGAAGTGGTCGAGGAGCTTGGATCCGCTGCTCTTCCGCATCGCCAGCGCAAAGCTGACGACGGCGTTGTCTTCGCTGATCTCCGTGTAGCGGATCCCGCTGCTCTTCAGCAGCTTGACGCCTGATGGAACAATGGACACCCCAAGCCCCGCAGACACGAGGCAGACCGCGGTGTGCATGTCCAGCGTCTTGTGGACGATCCGGGGCGACAGGTCGTGGCGCTCGAACAGGGCGAAGACGCGATCGCTGTAGCTTGGCGAGGTCTGGCGCGCGACCGCCACGATCGGCAGCTCCGCCACCTCGTGCATGGACATGCCGTCCCGGATCGGCCACTCGCAAACCTCGGGCGAGGCGAGGACGAGCGGCTCGTGGTACAGGATCTTCGTCCGGAGCTCCCGGTGATGGACCGGGCCGCGCAGCAGGCCGACCTCGATGGCTCCTTCCGCAAGAGCATGGACCTGCTGGCTGATGGTCATTTCCTGCAGATGCAGTTCCACCAGCGGATGCTTGACGGCGAAGCTCCGCAGCACGTCGGGAAGGAAGGAATAGAGCGAGGAATAGACGGCGCCGACCGAAAGGCTGGCGTGCGCCCCCCGCTCGACGAGCTGCACGGCGTCGATCGCCGCGGCCGCTGCGTTCAGCACCCGGTGCGCATGGTCGATCAGGATCTCGCCCGCCGCCGAGAGGACGACCCGGCGGTTGTCCCGCACGAAGAGGGCGGTGCCGAGCTCCTGCTCCAGGGCTATGATCTGCTGGCTCAGCGCCGGCTGGGCGATGCCGACGCGCTCCGCCGCCCGGGTGAAGTTCAACTCCTGCGCGACGGCCAGGAAGTAGCGGAGCTGGCGGATGTTCATTGGAGCGGCGAGGCCGGCCAGAGTTCGGACGGGACGAAGACCTCCCCGGCCATCAGCCGCCGGGCGGTCCGGAACACCACGGCCTCCACCGCCGCGCCGTCCCTCACGGTGGCGTCCACCGGCAGGACGCCTGACGCATGCTCAATCAGGATGGGCTGATCCTCCTTGGGCGGCCGGGTCAGCCGGTGCGCCAGCGTGCCCTCCAGGCGCGCGGCGATCGCCACCGCCATAGCCCCGGTGAGCGGCGTCGCCTTATGGGGCTGGCCGGCCGAGATCATGCGGAGGCGCAGGTGAGCGGCGCCGTCCTGCGGCGAGGACAGGATCGCAACGAGCGGCATGTTGGTCAGCACCTCCTCGGCGACCTGGCGCTCCCGCACCAGCCCCATCTTGAGCGCCGCCTCGACCCGGACGGTCTCCAGGAGGCGCATCAGCGCGGGGTCGCCGGCCAGGGCGGCGGGCGCCTCGTCGCCGCGGAGTCCAAGGTCTGAAGCGAGCACCATCACCGTGGGATTGGCGGCGTCGACCAGGGAGGCGGCGAGCGCAAGGCCGCTCCCCCCGAGCGTCTCTGTGGCCTGGCCCGTGGGCAGGAGCCGGCCCGTGGCCGCCCCGCCCGGGTCCAGGAAGGCCAGCCGTATCGCCGAGCCCGCCTGGGCGACGCCGGCGATCCGGAAGTCTCCCGTCACCGCCGCCCGACCGCCCCGTACGGCGAAGTCCGCCCGGATGATCTTGCCGGTGTTGGTGTTGCGGATGCGTACGATCGCAGCCCCGTCGTCCCGGCGGGCGATCAGGCCCTCGTCATAGGCGAAGGGGCCGATGGCCGACGATATGTTCCCGCAGTTCCCGGCGAAGCTCGCTGCGGGACGGTCTATGGCGACCTGGGCGAAGGTGTAGTCCACGTCCGCCTCCGCGTCGGGCGAGCGCCCCACCACCGCCACCTTGGACAGGGACGAGACGCCGCCGCCGAGGCCGTCGAGCTGGCGGCCGCCCGGATCGGGGCTGCCCAGCGATGCGGCGAAGATCGCACCCCAGGCCGCGTCGTCGCGCGGCGGCAGATCGGCCTGATGAAAGACCAGGGCGCGGCTCGTTCCGCCTCGCATGTAGACCGCGGGAATGGCCCTTTGCGGCAGGCCCTCTTCACCCGGCATTTCGCACGATCATACAGTTTGCTCCGCGCCACGAGCAGGATCGGACCGCATAGGAAAAGCCTTTGGTCGCATCGGGAAAAGGTATTGGTGAGCAGCGCCGCTCTTCAGCACTCTTGAGCCGACATCCCCGGCCGGCTGAAGATACAGGAGCGAGCCTTCCATGCAATACACTACGCCGGTTCTGATTGTCGGAGCCGGGCCGGTGGGGCTTGCCCTGGGTGGTGACCTTGGATGGCGTGGCGTCAACTGTCTGCTGGTCGAGCGGACCGATGGAAAGATCAGTCAGCCCAAGATGGACATGGTGGGCGTTCGCACCATGGAGTTCGCGCGGCGCTGGGGCATCACGGAGTGGGTGGAGCAGGCGCCCTACCCGCGCGACTACCCTCAGGACAACGTCTATCTGGAGTCCCTGACCGGGCTGGAGTTCGGCCGGGAGGTCGTGCCCTGCAAGAACGAAGACAAGGTGCCGCCGCAGAGCCCACAAAAGCGGGAACGCTGCCCGCAGGACATGTTCGATCCCGTCCTGCAGCGCTTCGTCGGCCGCTATCCCGGCGTGACCACCTCCTACAACACCGAGTTCGTCGATTTCACCGACTGCGGCAGCCACATCGAGGCCACGTTGCGCGATCTCGCCACCGGTGAGGCCCGGACCGTCACGGCGGCCTACCTCGTAGGGACCGACGGCGGCTCCAGCGTGGTCCGCCAGGCGCTCGGCATCAGGATGATCGGCAAGCCGGTCCTGACCTACACCACCAACGTGATCTTCAGGTGCGCCGACCTGACAGCCCTCCACGACAAGGGGCGCGCCTACCGGTTCATCTTCATCGGGCCGGAGGGGACCTGGCTGACCATCGTGGCCATCAACGGCGCCGATCGCTGGCGCATGTCGCTGGTGGGGACCGAAGAGAAGAAGGTCATCTCCGAAGACGAGATCCGCGCGCTCATCCTGCGCGCCATGGGTCGCCCGTTCGAGTTCGAGATCGAGTCGGTCATGCCCTGGGTCCGGCGTGAACTGGTGGCCGAGCACTACAGGAAGGGCCGCGCGTTCATCGCCGGCGACGCCGCCCACCTGATGTCTCCGACCGGAGGCTTCGGCATGAACACCGGCATCGGCGATGCGGTGGACCTCGGCTGGAAGCTCACGGCGATGATCGAGGGCTGGGGCGGCGAGGCGGTCCTGGACTCCTACGAGGACGAGCGCCGTCCCGTGGCGGTCCGCAACGTCAACGAGGCGAGCGCCAACCTGGAGCTGATGCTGAAGCCGCGCACCACCCGGCCGCCCGCCGAGATCTTCATGCCCGGCGAAGAGCACGACGAGGCGCGCCGCCAGTTCGGATCGTGGTACGGCGAGATGATGAAGCGCGAGTGGTACACGATCGGCATCCATCTCGGCTACCGCTACGACGCCTCGCCCATCACCCTTCCGGACGGGACGGAGGCGCCGCCTCTGGAAGGAGCGCGCTACGACCAGACCTCGCGCCCGGGAGCCAGGGCGCCGCACGTCTGGCTCGCCGACGGACGCTCGACGCTGGACCTGTTCGGGAGGGGCTATGTGCTCCTGAGGCTCGGCGCTCGTCCGCCCGAAGGCTCCGCGCTGGAACAGGCCGCGGCGGCGGCCGGCGTGCCGCTGGAATCGGTGGCGATCGACGATCCGGCCGTGCTGGAGGCCTATGAGGGGTATTCCTTGGTCCTGGTGCGTCCGGACGGCCATGTCGCCTGGCGCTCGCGGACGCCGCCGATGGACGCGGCGCAGATCATCTCCGTGGTCCGCGGGGCAGGCGCGAGATCGCCGTCCCGCGACGCCGCCGGCCTTGCGGCATGAGGCTCGCGAGCTTCGACGGCGGCCATGTCGGCGTGGTCTCGGGCGACGGGATCATCGACGTGACCGACCTCTCGGGTCTGGATGCGGACTTCTGGCCGCCGGTCCACATGGTGCGCATCATCGCTGGCCGCTCCCGCTCCGAGCTGGAAGACGCCGTAAGGGGCCGGCCCTCGGCGCCGCTCGACGCCGTGCGGCTGGAGCCGCCGATCCGCTGGCCCAACAAGGTCATCGCCTTTCCCGCCAACTACCACGCCCACATCGACGAGATGCGCGAGGTCGGACGGCTGGTGTCCAAGGCGCCCGCCAGCGGTCAGGGCTTCTTCCTGAAGGCCAATTCCAGCCTGAGCGGCCCCGCGGACGCCATCGCTCTGCCCCCGATCGCAGGGCGCGAGGTGCACCACGAGGGCGAACTCGGCATCGTCATCGGCGTCGGCGGCCGATCGATCGCACCCGAGGACGCCGCCAAGCACATCTTCGGCTTCACCTGCCTTCTCGACATGGTCGTGCGCGGCAAGGAGGAGCGGGTGATGCGCAAGTCCTTCGACCGGTTCTGCCCGACCGGCCCCTGGATCGTCACGGCCGACAGCGTCCGGGCCTCCGACCGGCTCCGGCTCAGCCTGCGCGTCAACGGTGAGGAGCGGCAAAGGGCCGACACCCGCGATCTCATCGTCGGCATCGACGAGATGGTGGCGATGGCGTCTTCGGTCATGACGCTCGAACCCGGCGACATCATCGCGAGCGGGACGCCCGCGGGCGTGGGGCCGGTGAAGCCCGGCGACGTGATCGAGCTCACGATCGACGAAGTCGGGACCTTGCGTATCGCCGTGGAGGCCGCATCCGGGGGCGACCACCCGGTCTGGCATGTGGATCGTGCTATGGGAGCCCTGTCGTGAGCCTCGCTGAAGCCGCCCCGCCGCTCGGCTACATGGAGCGGCTGCACGCGGTCGGCATGCACCCCGGCTGGGCCAAGCGGGAGCCTGCCATGTGGCCCTCGCCGCGGCGGACCTACGTTCCTGCGGTGTGGCGGGCGGCCGACGCCCGCGCCGCCCTGATGGAGGCCTGTGGGTTCGTGTCGCCGGAGTTCGCCGAGCGGCGCAACCTGATCCTGGCCAACCCCATCGAAGCCAACACCTATCCGAGCTGCGCGACCATGGTCGCCGCCTACCAGCTGGTGCTGGCGGGCGAGACGGCGCGCTCCCACCGCCATACCCCTAATGCGCTGCGCTTCGTGCTCGACGCGGAGGCGGGCATGGTCACCCTGGTGAACGGCATCGCGGTGGACATGGCGCCGAACGACATCGTGCTGACGCCGCAGTGGTGTTGGCACGGCCACGCCAACACCAGCGACAAGCCCGCCTTCTGGATCGACGTGCTGGACGTGCCCTTCGTCCAGAAGATCGAGAACATCTTCTTCCAGCACCACCCCGACACCCTGGAGACGGCGACGGGCGCCGATCCCGACAGCCGGCTCCGGCTGAAGGCGGGCGACACCGCGGCGGCCGCCTGTGGAACAGGACCCGCGCGCGTCGGCGGGGACCAGCTGCCCACCATGGCGCTCGACATGCAGCGGCTCGCGCCGGGCGCCTCCCTCTCGTCGCCGGCCTCCATCGACAACCGCCTCCTCATCGTGGCCGGGGGCGCCCTGCAGCTCCAGGCCGAGGGCCTCGCCCCGACGCGGCTGGAGCGCGGCGACATCGCCGTGATGCCCAGCTGGACGGCCCATTCACTCCAGACGGAGGAAAGCGAGGCGCTGGTGTTCAGCGTCTCCGACGGGCCCATCTTCGGGCGCCTGGGCTTCCGCAACCCCCTCGATCCCGCCTGAACCCCGCTCCCGCTTCCTTAAGGCCGACTGCATGACCGCGCTGACGCCCGCCACCGCCAGCTTCTCCCGCGCCAAGCGGCTGGCCGACCTGCTCGCCGCGCCCGCCATCGTGCGCATGCCCGGCGCCCACAACGGCCAGGCGGCGCTGCAGGCCAAGGCGGCGGGGTTCGGGGCGCTCTATCTCTCCGGGGCGGCGATGAGCGCGTCCATGGGGTTGCCCGACCTCGGCATCATCTCGGTGGAGGACGTGTCCTTCTTCATCCGCCAGATCGTCCGCGCGACCGACCTGCCGGTCCTGGTGGACGGCGACACCGGCTATGGCGAGGTCCTGAACGTCATGGCCACGGTGCGGGCGTTCGAGGACGCCGGCGCCGCCGCCATCCAGCTGGAGGACCAGGTGCTGCCCAAGAAGTGCGGCCACCTCAACGACAAGCGCCTGGCGAGCGCGCAGGACATGGCCGCCAAGGTCGCCGCGGCGAAGAAGGCTCGGCGCGAGATGCTGATCGTGGCGCGGACCGACGCGGTGGCCAGCGAAGGCATGGAGGCCGCCATCGCCCGCGCCCGGCTCTATGTCGAGGCGGGCGCCGACGTGATCTTCCCTGAGGCCCTCACCACCCCGGACATGTTCCGCCAATTCGCCCGCGCCCTCGATGTCCCGTTGCTCGCCAACATGACGGAGTTCGGGCGCACGCCTTCCCTAGCGGCGGACGAGTTCGAGGAGCTGGGCTTCTCCATCGTCATCTGGCCGGTCTCGTCGCTCCGCGTCGCCAACAAGGCGCAGGAGGAGCTCTACGCCGCCCTCGCCCGGGACGGGAGCGCCGCGGCCTCCATCGGCCGCATGCAGACGCGCGAGGAGCTCTACGCCACCATCGGCTACGGCGACTACGAGGCGCTCGACTCCCAGCTGGTCCGCAGCGTCGCGCCCGCCGAGGCCTTCGCCGCCTGACCTTCGGTCCGCGCCTCCGCCGTTCCGGCTTGCCGGACGCGCGGAATGGGAACAGGACGGCGGCCGAAATGGCGGCGGGACAGAGATGACCGGTAGGCAGGTTGTGCAAGCCCGGCCGGAAGACACGCTGCACCTGTTTCAGCCGCCCCGCCCCGTCCGCGCCTTCGAGGACATCGTGGCCCAGATCCGCGCCCTGATCGCCGCGGGAAACCTCGGCGTCGGGGACAAGCTGCCGCCTGAGCGCGCGCTCGCGACCCGGCTGCAGGTCAACCGCCACACCCTGCGCGAGGCGCTCCGGACACTGGAGATCAGCGGCATCATCGAGCTTCGGCGAGGCGCCCACGGCGGCGCCTTCATCGTCGATCTCGAGGGTGACAAGCGCGCAGGCCTGCTCGGACGGTCGCTGCGTTTCACCGATGTCGCGGTGGCCGACCTGACCCAGGCCATGCGCTCCATCACCATGATGCTGCTTGGCGCAGCACTGCCAACGGTGAGCGAGGCGGACCTTCGCGCTATGGAGGACAATGTCGATCGCGCGGAGCGGACGGCGGACGCCGCGCTGCGGTCCTCCATCAACATCCACTTCTACGTCCAGCTCGCCGAAGCCGCACGCAACCGCATCCTGGTGGAGATCGCGGAGTCCTTCTGCGAAGTGCTGCACGCCTGGGTGGTTCGCCTCGGCTCGCTGGACAGCGCGCGCATCATCGCCTCGCGCCGGGCCATCATCGCGCGCCTGCGCCAAAGCGACCCGGCCGGCGCCCAGGCCGAGCTGGACCGCTATCTGGACGAGCTGCACGAGCTCTGGCTGACCGGCAAGCGGTGAGGATCGGCGCCGGACGGCTAGGATGACATCTGCGGCCAGCGAGGCTGATTAAGCCTCGCTTGCAAACCGGCTCTCCGCTCGTTATTGGTTGAACCAATAAGAATGTGGGAGGAATGTCGGATGGCGAGGGGTCTCGGCGAGCTGTTGCGCAGCGACGACGACCCCGCCGACGACGCCGCAGGTCGCGCTCAGGCCAAGGCCGCGGTGAAGGCCTTCTTCCGCGCCATCGCCGCGCGCGACATGGCCGCTCTCGGCCAGGCTGTCACCGACGACGCGGTGTACGAGATGCCGTTCAGCGAGTCGGGCTCAACCGCGCCGGGGCTGTTCCGTCGTTTCGAAGGACGCGACGCGGTGGTTGAGTTCTGGGAGAAGACTTCCGGGGGCGGGATCGCCAGTCTTCCTCCCGAAGATGTCGAGCTCTCGATTACTGCGGATGGCGGACGACTGTTCATCGAGCAGCGCGGCGACATGACCATGCCCGACGGCAAGCCATACCGGAACCGCTACGTGTTCCGGTTCGACATCCGGGACGGTCGCATTTCTCACGTGCGCGAGTACATCAATCCCATCATCTCGGCCTATGCGTTCAGCCGCCCCGTCGCTGGCGGCGTAGTGATCTCGCACGTGCCCCTCTCCAATGGTTGAGCCTTTCTCCGGCCAGGGTGGCGCGGCCGTGGTGACGGGCGGGGGCGGCGGGATCGGCCGCGCGCTGGCGCTCGCGTGCCGGGACCGCGGCTTCGCGGCCGTGCTGGTGGTGGACCGGGAC
>CAXUCS010000027.1:0-1681 GCA_964249365.1 uncultured Caulobacteraceae bacterium
GGGCGTGGTCTGGTCGGCGGGGGGCGCCGTGGGCGTGCCGAGCGCGATCGCATCGGCCCTGGGCGCCACGGGCCAGGTCGCGAGCTCGGAGGGCGGCAGGCTGGCGGCGGAGCGCGTGCTGGAGATCAGGGTATGCTGGGCTATGTTCCACAGCGCCAGCGCCACCACCAGCACCGCAGCCGCCGCCCAGACCAGCCGCCGGCGCGAGTCGCTCTCGCGCTGGACGCCGACGGGTGCGCGTAGCGCGGGCGCGGCCTCCGGGTTCTCCGTCTTGAACCGGGCCACCGCCTGATCGCCGTCGAGCCCCAACGCCTTGGCGTAGGCGCGTACATAGCCCACCGCGAAGGGGCGCGACGGCAGGGGCTGCAGGTCGTCCTGTTCGATCGCCTCCAGGTAGACGCGACGCACCCGCGTCGCCTCCGCCACCTGCACGAGGCTGAGGCCGTTGTGCTCTCGCACGGCGCGCAGGTGGAGGCCGATGCTGGCCGAACTGGCCGGGGCGGGGCCGGGGCCGCGGCCGATCGGCTCCGCGAGGCGGACGACGTTCGTCACCGAGCCGGTATCCAACGGCGCCATGGCGTCCGATGTCTCCCCATGCTCCGCCGCAGGACGCCCCCGCCCCTGGCCGACGATTGATCCGTGCCGCCCCCGTGGATTAACAGCGGTTCCCGCACGCCCACAATCGGCTCAGACTGCGACATTTAGTTTACGCGCAAGGGTTTCGATCTCGTTACGGACCGAGCCGCCGCCCGACTTCAGGACGGCGGTCATGCCCCTTCGCGCCGCCTGGGCGTCCAGCGACAGCACCATGGCCTTGACCGGCCCGACGCCCGCCGGCGGCATGGACAGGCGGGTGAAGCCGAGCGCGACCAGCGCAAAGGCTTCCAGCGGCCGCCCCGCCATCTCGCCGCACACCGACACGGGCGTGCCGGTGTCCGCGCAGGCGTCGCAGACGGTCTTCAGCGCCCGCAGCGCGGGGGGCGAGAGGAAGTCGTAGCGGTCCGACACGCGCGGGTTCCCACGATCGGCGGCGAACAGGTATTGCATCAGGTCGTTGGTGCCGACCGAGACGAAGTCGGTCATCGGCAGGAGCGCGTCGAGGTGCCAGAGCAGCGCCGGCGTCTCGATCATCACCCCCACCCGAACCCGCTTGGGAAGGGGGCGGCCCCGCCGCTGCGCCCAGCCGAGCTCGCGGTCCACCAGGCTGCGCGCGATGCGGAACTCCTCCACAGTCGCGACCAGGGGGAACATGACGCGGAGCTCGCGCCCGCGGCAGGCGGCCACCAAGGCGCGAAGCTGCATCCTGAGCAGCGCCGGGCGGTCCAGCCCCATGCGCACCGCCCGCCAGCCGAGAGCAGGGTTGTCCTCCCGCTCGGCCTGGAGGTAGGGCAGCACCTTGTCGCCGCCGAGGTCCAGCGTGCGGAACAGCACCGGGCGCTCGCCGGCGGCCTCCATCACCCGGGCGTAGAGGTGGGTCTGGGCGTCCAGGCGGGGCAGCTCCTCGGCGACCATGAACTGGAACTCGGTGCGGAACAGGCCGATACCCTCCGCGCCGGTCACCTCCAGGTTCTCCAGGTCGACCGCCAGCCCCGCGTTCATCAGGAGCGTGACCTTGCAGCCGTCGCGGGTGAGGGCGGGCGTGTCGCGCAGCCGGTCGAACTCGGCCCGGCGCTGCTCGCGG
>CAXUCS010000027.1:1691-14458 GCA_964249365.1 uncultured Caulobacteraceae bacterium
CGCCTGCACCGCCTCGATCACGTCGGGCCGCGGGCGCAGCAGCGCCTCGCCGATCTCCCCGTCCACGATCACCGGGTCGCCGGCGTTCACCCGATCGCGCAGGCCGGGCAGGCGGCCGACGCAGGGGATGCCGAGCGCGCGCGCCACGATGGAGGCGTGGCTGGCGCTGGAGCCCTCTTCCAGCAGCAGGCCGCGGAGCTTGGTGCGGTCGTACTCCAGGAGGTCGGCGGGACCCAGGTTGCGCGCCACCAGCACCGCATCGTCCGGCAGTATCTTGGGCGCGTTCCCGTCACCCGACAGGATGCGGAGCAGCCGGTCGGCCAAGTCCTCCAGGTCGTGCAGCCGCTCGCGGAGGTAGGCGTCGCGGGTCTGGCTCATCTGCACCCGCTGTTCGGAGCGCACGCGCTCCACCGCCGCTTCCGCCGTGAGGCCCGAGCGCACCGCCTCCTCCAGGCTGCGGCTCCAACTCCGGGAGTGGGCGAACATGCGGTAGGCTTCCAGCACCTCGAAGGTCTGGCCCACCAGCCCGTGCGAGCCGTCCAGCATGTCGTCGATCTGGCGGCGCAGCATGACGCCGCCCTGCTCCAGCCGGCGGAGCTCGCTCCCCGCGTCGTCGGCCAGGAGCTTCTCCGGCGCGACGGGGGTCTCGTGCAGGACGGCCGAGCCGATCGCCAGGCCGTCGGCGAAGCGCATCCCCTTCAGCCGCTCGGGGCGGTGGGGCGCGAGCTCCACCCCCTTGAACTCGGCCGCGTCGATGACCTCGCCGGTGGCGACCATCTCGGCCAGCACCATGGCGATGGTCTGGACGTCCTCGACCTCGTCCTCGTCGTAGACGCGCTCCGTCCTGTTCTGCACCACCAGGACGCCGATGGCCCGCCCGCCGCGAAGGAGCGGGACGCCCAGGAAGCTGTGATAGGGGTCCTCGCCCGTCTCGGGATGGTAGGAGAAGGCCGGGTTGGACGGGGCGTCCGAGAGGTTGATGGGCCGCCCGAGCCGCATGATTTCGCCGACCAGCCCCTCGCCCGGCCGCATCCGGGTGACGTGCACCGCCTCCAGCTTGAGGCCCTCCGTCGCGAACAGCTCCATGTCGCCCGACGCCCGCCGCAGGTAGAGCGAGCACACCTCCGCCACCATGGAGTTGGCGATGATGCGCACCACCTTGTCGAGCCTGGCCTGGGCCGGGCCGCCGCCGGCCAGCGCCTCGCGGATCTGGCGCAGGAGGCTGCGCGGACCGCGGGCCGGCGCCCCCCTTTCCATCATCCTGCCCTCCTCGACCGACGCCCGCGCGCCCGTCCTTAGAGCCGTTTGCGCCCCAGATGAACCCGAGGCGAGCGGCTAAGGGCGAGAGGCGCTGGCTTGGCCCCTTCCGGGCGCCCGCGTGGCTGGACTATAGCTTGGCCGTGAGAGAGACCCTGACCGCCAATCGCAGGCTGGGCATCGTGGGGAGCGGGGCCTCGCGCGAGGACGATCCCTACCCCCGCTTCGTTTCGCCGAACGGGCGACCGACGATCCGGATCGTGGGGCTGCACCGGCCGCGGTTCGGCGACGGCTACCACTGGATGATGCGGCTGAGCTGGCCCCAGTTCCTCCTGGTCTGGATCGGCGTCTATCTCGGCGTGATCAGCCTCTTCGCCGGGCTCTACGGGCTGCAGCCGGGAGGCGTGACGCATGCGCGGCCGGGCGCACTGCTGGACGACTTCTTCTTCAGCGTGCAGACGCTCGGCACCATCGGCTACGGCGACATGGCGCCGGCCAGCATCTACGCCAACCTGCTGGTCACGGTGGAGGCCTTCGCCAGCCTGGCGCTGACGGCGGTCGGAACGGGCCTGATCTTCGCACGGGTGTCGCGCCCGACCGCGCGGGTGATGTTCAGCCGCTACGCCACTGTCACCCAGCGGGACGGCCAGCCCAACCTGATGGTGCGCGCCGGCAACGTGCGGCTGAACCAGCTGCTGGAGGCTGACGTGACCGTCAGCCTGGCCAGGAACGGCCGCAGCCTGGAGGGAGTGGAGTACCGCGGGTTCACCGACCTCAAGATGATGCGCGCCCATTCGCCCCTGTTCGGCCTAACCTGGACCATGATGCACGTGATCGACGAGACGAGCCCGCTGCACGGCGCGACCCGCGAGTCCCTGGAAGCGGCGCAGGCGGAGTTGATCATCATCCTCTCGGGCGTGGACGACACCTTCGCCCAGCGCGTGCACGCCCGCCACTCCTACCTTCCCCATGAGATCGTCTGGGGCCCGCGCCACGCCGACATCTTCCTGCGCGACGAGAAGGGCGGCCGCTACCTGGACTACGGGCGCTTCCATGCGCTGACCGACACGGCGCCCGCGGCGGATGGTGATCCACCTGGGCTCCTGCGCGTTCCGACCGCCACGATATTGGAAAAACAGCCCCTATGACCACGTTCGACGACCGGGAACACGCCTTCGAGGCCCATTTCGCCTTCGAGGAGGAGCAGGACTTCATGGTCAAGGCCCGGCGCGACCGGCTGGCCGCGGAGTGGGCCGCCGGCCTGATGAAGCTCGGCCCCGAGCAGACGGAGGCCTATGTCCTGAGCGTGGTGCGCGCCGACATCGCCCAGCCCAACACCGAAGAGGTCTACATCAAGCTGCTGGCCGATTTGTCGGGCGCAGGCGTGGCGGTGCGTCCGGAAGAGGTGCGAAGAGAGATCATGCGGCTGACCGCGGTGGCGCGGAGGCAGGCGGGCGGGCCCGCGTCGTAGTACGGTCCGGACCGTCCGGGACCGCCTGGCGGGGCAGGCCCGCAGGCCGCCGGTCTTGGGCTGGGCCGCGCCGATCGCCGCCAACGTCGCCCGCACGATGCCGTCCGCGTCCAGTCCGGCGGCGGCGTACATGACCTCCGGCCGGTCCTGGTCCTGGAACCGGTCGGGCAGGACCAGGGTCCTGATCTTCAGCCCGCGGTCCAGCACGCCGCGCCCGGCCAGGAACTGCAGCACGAAGGCGCCGAAGCCGCCCATCGCCCCCTCCTCGACCGTGATCAGGGCCTCGTGCCCGCGGGCCAGCCGCAGGATCATGTCCTCGTCCAGCGGCTTGGCGAAGCGGGCGTCGGCGACGGTGGCCGACAGGCCCCGCGCGGCGAGCTGCTCGGCGGCGAGGAGCGACTCCTGCAGCCGCGTGCCGAAGGACAGGATGGCGATGGAGCTTCCCTCGCGCACGATCCGGCCGCGGCCGATCTCCAGCGGCTCGGCGACCTCGGGCATCTCCACCCCCACCCCGTCGCCACGGGGGTAGCGGAAGGCGCTCGGGCGGTCGTCGATCACAACCGCGGTAGCCACCATGCGCGCCAGCTCCGCCTCGTCGCTCGCCGCCATCAGCACCATGTGCGGCAGCGCGCCCATGAAGCCGATGTCGAACGAGCCCGCGTGGGTCGGGCCGTCGGCCCCCACCAGCCCCGCCCGGTCCATGGCGAAGCGCACCGGCAGCTTCTGGATCGCCACGTCGTGCACGACCTGGTCGTAGCCGCGCTGCAGGAAGGTCGAATAGATGGCGGCGAAGGGCTTCAGGCCATCGGCCGCCATGCCGGCGGCGAAGGTCACCGCGTGCTGCTCGGCGATGCCGACGTCGAAGGTGCGGGTGGGGAAGCGATCGGCGAAGATGTCGAGCCCGGTGCCCGACGGCATGGCGGCGGTGACGGCGACGATCCGCTCGTCCTTGGCCGCCTGTTTGGCGAGCTCGGTCCCGAACACCTTGGTGTAGGAGGGCGCATTGGCCTTGGCCTTGCCCTGCTGGCCGGTGACCACGTCGAACTTTACGACACCGTGGTACTTGTCCGCGGAGTTCTCGGCCGGGCCGTAGCCCTTGCCCTTCTGGGTCACCACGTGGACCAGCACCGGCTGGTCGTTGATGTCCCTGACGTTCTTCAGGATTGGGACGAGCTGGTCCAGGTTGTGCCCGTCGATCGGGCCGACGTAGTAAAAGCCGAGCTCCTCGAAGAAGGTGCCGCCGGTGACCATGCCGCGCCCATACTCCTCCGCCTTGCGGGCGGCCTGGGCGAAGGGGCGCGGCAGGTGTTCGACCACGCCCTTGGCCATGCGGCGGATGGTGCGGTAGGCCCCGCCGGACGCCAGCCCCGCGAGATAGGCACTCATGCCGCCGACCGGCGGCGCGATGGACATGTCGTTGTCGTTGAGGATCACGACCAGCTGCTTGGTCGTCTCCGCGGCGTTGTTCATGGCCTCATAGGCCATGCCCGCGCTCATGGAGCCGTCGCCGATCACCGCCACCACCTTGTTGTCGCCGCCCTTGGCGTCGCGGGCCGCGCAGAAGCCGAGCGCGGCGGAGATGGAGGTGGCGGCGTGCGCCGCGCCAAAGGGGTCGTACTCGCTTTCCGCCCGCTTGGTGAAGCCGCTGAGCCCGCCGCCCTGGCGCAGCGTCCGGATCCGGTCGCGCCGGCCGGTGAGGATCTTGTGGGGGTAGACCTGGTGGCCGACGTCCCAGATCAGGATGTCGCGGGGCGTCTCGAAGACGTGGTGCAGCGCCACCGTCAGCTCCACCACACCGAGCCCGGACCCCAGGTGGCCGCCGGTGGTGGAGACCGCGTCGATCATCTCCGCGCGCACGTCCTCGGCGAGCTGGCGCAGCTCGGCGGCGTTCAGCCTGCGGGTGTCGGCGGGGGAGCGGACCGTGTCGAGGAGTGGGGTATGGAGCGGCATAGCAATCCTGGGCCGAGGCCAAACCGCGGTATTCGCGGACTCACGTACGCCGGTCTAGCACGAATTCGGCGCTGGCCTTCAGATAGGCGGCCGCCCGGCCGAAGACATCCAGGTGCGCGCGGCACTGTGCGGCCAGCATGGCGACGCGTCCTTCCGCCGCCTCGCGACCGAGCAGGGTGACGAAATTGGCCTTGGCGGGGGCGGCCGCCGACGCCGCCTGTCCGGCCGGCAAACGCTTGCGGGGCCGCAGGTCGCGCTCGTGATCGGCGAGGTCGTCGATGATCTGGTAGGCCAGGCCGAAGTCCTGCGCGAAGCGCAGCAGCGCATGGCGCTCGGCCTCCGCCGAACGGGCCAGGATCAGGGGGGCCTCCACCGCGAAGGCGATCAGCGCGCCCGTCTTCATCCGTTGCATCCGGGCCACGGTCCTGAGGTCCGCGCCGAGGCCGAGGAGGTCGAGCATCTGCCCGCCAGCCAGGCCCCGGGCGCCGGCCGCCAGCGCGAGCTTGCTTACGAGCTGGCAGCGGAGCTGGGCGTCGGGGTGGGTGTCCCCATGGGCCATGATCTCGAAGGCGATGGACTGGAGCGCGTCGCCGGCGAGCACCGCGGCGCCCTCGTCATAGGCCCGGTGGACGGTGGGGCGGCCGCCGCGCACGTCGTCGTCATCCAGGCCCGGCAGGTCGTCGTGAATCAGGCTGTAGGCGTGGACGCATTCCAGCGCGCAGGCGGCGCGGAGCACGGAGCGCTCGTCCACGTCCAGCATCCGCGCCGTTTCCAGGGTGAAGTAGGGCCGGATGCGCCGCCCCGGGCCCAGCACCGCATAGCGCATGGCCTCGATCAGCCGGCTTTCCGGCCCGTCCGCGCGGGGCAGGAGCTGGTCGAGCGCGACGGTGACGAGGTCGGAGGCCTCGATCATGCGCTGGCGGACGGTAGTGTCGAGCTGGTCCAGCGCCCTCACCTTCCCCCGGCCGCCGCGACCATCGCGCCCGGCCTCAGCCGAAGTCCGCCGGCTCGGCGCGGACGGCCTGGCCCTCCGGCCCGACCACGATCTTCTCCACCCTGAGCCGAGCGGCGGCGAGCCGCGCCTCGCAGTGCGCCTTGAGCGCCGCGCCGCGCTCGTAGATCTCGATGGAGCGCTCCAGCGGCGCCTGGCCGGACTCCAGCTCGCCCACGATCCGCTCGTGCTGGGCCAGGGCTTCCTCGAAGCTGAGGGCGGAGATGTCCGGCGGCGGCAGGCGGGCGGGCGGGCTCATCGCCCTTCTCCTAGCGGGCGAGCGCGCGAGCGCCAACCGCCGTCGAACGCCCGAGCGCCACCGCGGATCGTTGCGCGGCCGGGTGAAGGGCGCTACCGCCCCGCGAACCGCAAGTCGGGAGAAGGACGCCCGTGCTGTTCAAAGGGAACGCGGCCAGCACCCGGCCGGAGGACGTGACCTTCCGTAAGCTGCTCGAGCCCCTTCCGTCCTTCGCCAGGGATCGGTTCATCGAGCGCAACCAGCTCGTCGACATCCCGCCCCAGGACGTGGAGGCGCTCTTCAGGGACTTGGACAGCGCGATCAGCGGCGCGGGGATCGCCGAGGGGCGGGGCGGCTATCCGGGCGGCAAGGTCCCGGGCTGGTACAACTACGTGTCGGAACAATTCCTCCACTTCGCCATCTACGACGCGCTGATCCACGCCTACGGGGAACAGCCGAAGCGCCCCGCGAAGGACTACGCCGACTACGCCGCCGCCATCGCCGAACAGGTCATAGCCTTGGCGCGCCGCTGATCCCGGACGGCGTCAGGCGCTGAGCGCCTCCGGCTCGCGCCGCTCGCGCTTCACCAGGAGCTTGTTCAACGCGTGGATGTAGGCGAGCGCGGCCGCCACCACCGTGTCGGTGTCCGACCCCTGGCCGTCCACCAGCCGCCCGTTCTCTTCCAGCCGCACGGTCACCCGCGCCTGGGCGTCGGTCTCCGGCGTCACCGCCCCGATGGAGAAGAGCGCCAGCGCGGCGTCGTGCGGGAAGACCTCGCGGATGGCGCGGAAGGTCGCGTCCATCGGGCCGTCGCCCTCCGCCTCCGCCGAACGGACGACCTCGTCCACCACCAGCGTCACCGCCGCCCGCGGCCGGCTCCTGGAGCCGCAGCGGACCTCCAGCGCGTCGAAGCGGATGCGCTGGTGGTCGCGCACCACCGCCTCGTCCAGGAGGGCTATGATGTCCTCCTCGAACACCGTCTTCTTGCGGTCGGCGAGGTCCTTGAAGCGGCGGAAGGCCTCGTTCAGCCGGTTGTCGCCGATCTCGCCGTAGCCGAGCTGGACGAGCTTGTCGCGGAAGGCGGCGCGGCCGGAGTGCTTGCCGAGCACGAGGTTGGACTTGGTCCAGCCGACGCTCTCCGGCGTCATGATCTCGTAGGTGGCGGCGTTCTTCAGCATGCCGTCCTGGTGGATGCCGCTCTCGTGGGCGAAGGCGTTCCGGCCCACGATGGCCTTGTTGGGCTGCACGTCGAAGCCGGTGGTGGTGGACAGGAGCCGCGAAGTCCTGAGGATTCTGGTAGTGTCGACGGCGTGGACATAGGGGTGGGCGTCCGGCCGGGTGCGAATCGCCATCACCACCTCCTCGACCGAGGCGTTGCCGGCGCGCTCGCCGATGCCGTTGATCGCGCCCTCGAACTGGCGCGCCCCGGCCGCCAGGGCGGCGAGCGTGTTGGCGACCGCCAGGCCGAGGTCGTCGTGGTTGTGGGCCGAAAGGATCACCGCATCCGCCCCCGGCACGCGCTCGCGCACACTTGAGAAGATGCGGGCGATGTCGGCGGGCGTGGCGTAGCCCACCGTGTCTGGAATGTTGATGGTGGTGGCGCCGGCCCGGATCGCCGCCTCCACCGCCCTGCAGAGGAAGTCGAGGTCGGTGCGGGTGCCGTCCTCCGCCGACCATTCGACGTCCTCCGCATGGTTGCGCGCCAGGGTGACGGAGGAGGTGACCGCCTCCAGCACCGCCTCCGGCTCCATGCGGAGCTTGTGCTTCATGTGGAGCGCGCTGGTGGAGATGAAGGTGTGGATGCGCCGCCGCTCCGCGCCCCGCAGCGCCTCGGCGGCGCGGGCGATGTCGCCGGGGGCGGCCCGGCACAGCCCGGTGATCACCGGGCCGCGCACCGTCTCGGCGATGGCCCGGACGGCGGCGAAATCGTCCGGCGAGGCGATGGGGAAGCCCGCCTCGATCACGTCCACGCCGAGCTCCGCCAGCGCCTCGGCCATCCGGACCTTCTCGGGGAGGGTCATGGAGAAGCCCGGCGACTGCTCGCCGTCGCGCAAGGTGGTGTCGAAGACGATGACGCGGTCGTCGGCCATCGCGCCGAAGTTCGGATGCTGGAAGGTCATGGTGGTGCGCCTGGTGTGGGGTTGGGCGTCGCTTGATCGTGAGCCCGGCGGGCGGGCGGTCTCCTGAGCGCCCGGGCCGGGCGGCCGGGCGTCCCGCTCAGGGGCGGGTAAGTCGAAGGGAGCGGCGCGCCCAGGCAGACCCGCCGTGCGGAAGGCGCAGGTCGGCGTTCGCTCCGGGTCCGGTGGCGGTCACGAGCCGTTCATGCCTCGTCACCGTCCGCCCGGCAAGGCGTCAAGACCGGGCCGCGCAAGATTTTTCCTCGTAGCCCTGGCTGACATCCTTCGAAGGGCAAGAATATGCGCGCCGACGCGTCAGGACCCTTGCGTTTCCGCATGGACGATGCTTTACGGGCGGCGTTCGAGCAGACCCGTGATGATCCGCCAAGCCGCCCGACTTAGCCCCTCGCCCGCCGTCACGTCCTTCGTCGGCGTGCGCCTCTCCGGGCTCGCCACCAGGGCTGCGGCAGGCCGAGCGGCACGGGCCTAGGGCTCCGCTCCGCCTATCGTGCGCAGGCCCGCCGGGCTGGCTTTTCCTTGACGGGGCGGCCGGGCGGGAGAAAACCCTCCGCGCCAGCCCCTGAAGGGGCGGACCCTTACCTCCCAATCGCAGGCTCGAACACGCGATGAAACCCCTGGCCGACCACATCTGGATGAACGGCGAGATCAGGCCCTGGGCCGACTGCACCGTGCACGTGCTGACCCATGGCCTGCACTACGGCACCTCTGCCTTCGAGGGCGTCCGCGCCTACGCCACGCCCAAGGGCACGGCGGTGTTCCGCCTCACCGACCACGTGCGCCGCCTGTTCGACTCCGCCCGTATCTACAGCTTCCAGCCGCCCTTTTCGGAGGCGCAGATCGTGCAGGCCTGCAAGGACGTCCTGGTCAGGAACGGCCTCAGCGCCGCCTATCTGCGCCCCATCGCCTTCCTCGGCGAATGCGGGATGGGGGTGACGCCCAAGCAGAACCCGCCGCCGGTGGACACGGTGATCGCCGCCTTTCCCTGGGGCGCCTACCTTGGCGAGGAGGGGCTGGAACGGGGCGTGGACGTGTGCGTCGCCTCCTGGTTCCGCATGGCCCCCAACACCGCCCCGACCGCGGCCAAGGTGGGCGGCAACTACCTGTCGAGCTACCTGATCGGCAAGGAAGCGCGCGACCGGGGCTTTGCGGAGGGGATCGGCCTCGGCTCGGACGGCCGGCTCAGCGAAGGCGCGGGCGAGAACCTCTTCATCATCAAGGACGGCAGGCTGATGACGCCGCCGGCCTCCTCCTCCATCCTCCAGGGCATCACCCGCGACACGGTCCTGAAGCTCGCCGAGATCGAAGGTGTGCCGGCGGTCGAACAGGTCCTGCCGCGCGAGGCCCTCTACCTCGCCGACGAGATCTTCATGACCGGCACGGCCGCGGAGGTCACGCCGATCCGCTCGGTGGACGGCATCACGGTGCGCTGCGGTGGGCGGGGCCCGATCACCAAGCTGCTGCAGGAGCGTTTCCACGGCCTCTTCCATGGGGAGACGCAGGACCGCTGGGGCTGGCTGGAGTATGCGGACGCCGCCGGCGCCCGACCCGCGCCAACGCGAGAGACCGTGCTGGCGGATTGACGGCCTCAAACGTCCCGGCCTTCGCCGGAACGGGCGGGAGCCTATGGCGAGAGTTGAAGCGATGAGCACGCCCAGAACCCTGTACGACAAGGTGTTCGACGCCCACGTGGTAGAGCCGGAGACGGCGGAGCGGCCCGCCGTGCTCTACGTCGACCTCCACCTCGTCCACGAGGTGACCAGCCCCCAGGCCTTCGCCGAACTGGACCGGCGGGGGCTGCCCGTGCGCCGCCCGGACCGAACGGTGGCGACCATGGACCACTCCACCCCGACCCTGCCCCCGGGCGCTGACGGCGAGCGGCCCTACGCCGACGCGAGCGCGCGCGCGCAGGTCGCCCGGCTCGAAGCCAACTGCGCCGCCCACGGCGTGCCCCTGCACGCCTGGGACAGCGGTCGGCGCGGCGTGGTGCACGTGATCGGGCCGGAGCTCGGCCTGACCCAGCCCGGCATGACGGTGGTCTGCGGCGACAGCCACACCGCCACCCACGGCGCCTTCGGCGCGCTCGCCTTCGGCATCGGCACCAGCGAGGTCGGCCATGTGCTGGCGACCCAGTGCCTCCTGCAGCGACGCGCGCGCCCGATGCGGGTCACCGTCGACGGGCGGCTGCCGGGCGGCGTGGCGGCCAAGGACCTGATCCTCGCCGTCATCGCCAGGCTGGGCTTCGGCGGCGGCACGGGGTGCGTCCTGGAATACGCCGGCGAGGCGGTCCGTGCGCTGGACATGGAAGGACGCATGACCGTCTGCAACATGTCCATCGAGGCGGGCGCCCGCGCGGGCATGATCGCGCCGGACTCCGTCACGCTCGACTGGCTCCGCGGCCGGGAGGCGGCGCCCCGGGGCGAGGCGTTCGACCGCGCGGCGGAAGGCTGGCTCCAGCTCGCGTCCGACGACGGCGCCGCCTTCGTGAGGGAGATCCGGCTGGACGCCTCCGCGATGAAGCCCATGGCGACCTGGGGCACCACGCCGGACGCGGCGGTCGCGATCGACGAGCCGGTCCCTGCACCGCAGAGCGCGGCGGCGAGGAAGGCGCTCGACTACATGCGGATCGAGCCGGGCAGGCCCGTGGCGGGTACGCCCGTGGACGTGGTCTTCGTGGGCTCCTGCACCAACGGGCGCATGGCGGACCTGCGCGACGCCGCCGCCGTGCTGCGCGGCCGGCGCCTGGCCGAAGGGGTACGGATGCTGGTCGCTCCGGGATCGGAAGCGGTGCGCCGGGAGGCGGAAGCCGAAGGGCTGCACGAGGTCTTCCTCGCCGCGGGGGCGGAGTGGCGGTTGGCCGGCTGCTCCATGTGCATCGCGATGAACGGGGACGTGGTCGCGCCGGGGCGACTCGCCGTCTCCACCTCCAATCGCAACTTCGAGGGGCGCCAGGGGCCGGGCGCGCGGACCGTCTTGGCGAGCCCGGCCAGCGCGGCGGCCTCTGCGGTGGCCGGCTGCGTGGCCGACCCCCGCCCCTATCTCGACAGCGCCGCCTGAGGAGGAACACCCATGGACCCCTTCCGGACGCTGACCTCGCGCACCGTCGTGCTGGCTGACGCCAACATCGACACCGACCAGATCATCCCCGCCCGCTTCCTCACCACCACCACCAAGGAGGGGCTCGGACGCCAGGCCTTCCATGACCGGCGCTACGACGCCGAGGGAGCGCCCCGCCCGGACTGCGTGCTGAACACGCTCGATCCCGCCGGCCACAGGGTGCTGGTCGCCGGGCGTAACTTCGGCTGCGGTTCGTCGCGCGAGCACGCGCCGTGGGCTCTGCTGGACTACGGCCTGCGCGCGGTGGTCTCCACCGAGATCGCCGACATCTTCACCTCCAATTCGCTCAAGAACGGCTTCCTGCCCGTGGTGGTGGACGAGCAGACCCACGCGCGGCTGCTGGAGCATCCGGGCGAGGAGGTGACGATCGATCTGGAGGCGGGCGAACTCCGGTTCGGCAACCACCTGGTCCGCTTCCAGGTCGAGCCCTTCTCCCGCGAATGCCTGCTGGAGGGTGTGGACACCCTGGGCTGGCTCGTCGCCCGGGGCGCCGCCGTGGAGGCCTACGAGCGGGCGCGCGCGGCGTGAGCCGCTACAGCCTCGTCCTCCTGCCCGGCGACGGCGTCGGCCCGGAGGTCACCGCGGCGGTGCGGCTGGTGATGGAGGCGCTGGCGCACGCCCGGACGCTCCATCTCGATTTCGCGGAGCACCCGATCGGGGGGGCGGCGATCGACGCCCTCGGCCAGTCCCTCCCCGGCCCCACGCTCCAGGCCTGCCTGGCCGCCGACGCCGTCTTCCTCGGCGCGGTGGGCGGGCCGAAGTGGGACGGCGGCGGCCCACGGCCGGAGCAGGGCCTCTTGGCGCTCCGCAGGGCCATGGGGCTGTTCGCCAACCTGCGCCCGACGATGGTGGACCCGTCGCTCCTCGACCGCTCGCCGCTCAAGGCCGAGGCGGTGGCCGGCGTGGACCTGCTGATCGTGCGGGAGCTGACCGGCGGGATCTATTTCGGCGAGCGCACCCGCACCGCCGACGCCGCCTCGGACCTCTGCACCTATACGGTCGAGGAGATCGAGCGGGTGGCGCGGGTGGCCTTCGAGGCGGCGCGGGGGCGGCGCGGCCTCGTCACCTCGGTGGACAAGGCCAACGTGATGGAAACGAGCCGGCTGTGGCGCGAGACGGTGTCGCGCCTGCACCGGGAAGCCTACGCCGACGTCCGGCTGGAGCACCAGCTGGTGGACAGCATGGCGATGAAGCTGGTGACCGCGCCGGCGGGCTTCGACGTGGTGCTGACCGAGAACATGTTCGGCGACATCCTCAGCGACGAGGCCAGCGTGCTCTGCGGCTCCATCGGCCTGCTCGGCTCCGCCTCGCTCGGCGCGGGCGGCCCGGGCCTGTTCGAGCCGATCCACGGCAGCGCGCCCGACCTCGCGGGGCAGGACCGCTGCAACCCGCTCGGCGCCATCCGCTCCGCCGCCATGCTGCTGCGCTTCGGGCTGGGGCTGGGGGCGGAGGCGGAGGCGGTGGAGCGCGCGGTGGCCGAGGCGATCGAGGCGGGTGAGCTGACGGGCGATGTGGGAGGTTCGCTCGGGACCCAGGCCGCAGCCGCAGCGGTCGCGGGACGGGTGCGTGCTTCGAGACGCCCTTCGGGCTCCTCAGCGTGACGAACCT